>CAZCLS010000577.1:0-2832 GCA_964499565.1 uncultured bacterium | reverse complement strand
GCGTATTCGATCAGGGCGGGATCAATGGCGGGATTTAAGACAAGATCGTAGGACGGGTAGCGGTCGAAGAAGTGCAGGTACAGATTCCCGTCTTTGCGTGTATAGGCAAAGGTCCGCTGCGGACAGCCTAAGTTGCACCAGGACTTTTCGGCCGCTTTGGCGCCATAGACAGATTCCCCGTTCAGGTCCAGCCACTCCCCGATCTGCGTCAGACGCTCGACAAATTCGGGCTTAATCTCACCGCGCGGGGAAGGCCCGACATTCAGCAGAAGATTTCCGTCTTGACTCACACAGGTTACAAGATCCGAGATCAGTCGCGCAGTCGATTTATTGGACTGATCGCAGCGGGGATATCCCCAAGTTTCTCCAATAGTTTCGCAGGTTTCCCACATCATCTCGCGCTTTTCTTCTTTGCCCGGGATGAATTGCTCGGGAGTTGTGAAATCCGCTTCTATCTCGCCCTTCAACCCGAACCGGTCGTTAAAGAGGATACCCGGCTGCAGTTGATCGATGAGCTGAATGATCTCACGGGAATGCCATTCGGGAGCATGCTTTTCACTATAGGAGAAGTCAGGCCAGAAGATCGAGATTTCACCGAAGTTGGACAGCAACTCGCGTATTTGATTCTGCATAAACTCAATGTACCTGGGCCATTCCCTGCCCTGATTGAGCGCTGCCGTGCGATCTCGCTGCGGGTGCAGCCCGTCAACCAGAAAGTGCGGGTGATGCCAGTCTATCAATGAATAATAAAACCCGACTTTCAACCCTTCAGCGCGAAACGCCTCAACCCAGGGTTTAACCAGGTCCTTTCCATATGGCGTGTTGGTGACCTTGAAATCAGTATATTCAGTGTCCCACAAACAAAAGCCGTCGTGATGTTTGGTCGTAAGAACCGCATACTTCATTCCAGCCCGCCTGGCCAGCGCGGCCCATGCGTGTGGGTCATATCGAACCGGGTTGAAGCGTGCAGCCAGACGTTCATACTCCTCCTTCGGCGCCATTTCCTGGGAGTAATACCACATGTCCCTCCCGGTGATAGCGTAGAGGCCCCAATGAATAAACATACCGAAACGCGATTCCCGGAACCAATTTCTGTTTGCTTCTTTGTTCGATGTCATAAACTACATACCTTCCATTTGAGCAGGATCAATATTTTCTCGAGCAACAATAGTACCAATGAATTAAAAATCGTAGCATTTTTAGAGTGAAATTACAATTAACGAATCGTTCTGCCGCGGAGTGTCCTCTACTGGAGGGTGGCCGTCCCCGGCCACCTATGCGCCGATGTTCCTGAGAGCTGGAGGGTGGCCGTCCCCGGCCACCTATGCGCCGATGTTCCTGAGACCTGAAGGGTGGCCGTCCCCGGCCACCGATGCGCCGATGTTCCTGAGACTTGGAGGGTGGCCGTCCCTGACCACCGGTTCGTTTGTGTATCTGTGCATTTATGAAGAGTGAATGGTGCATTGAGCATCGGTGGCTGGGGACAGCCACCCTCCAAAAAGGTGCAATGTTGAATGTGAGCATCGGTGGCTGAGGACAGCCACCCTCCAGAAGAACCCATAACACACAAAAAAACGGTTTGTTTCCAAACCGTTTTTTTGTATATCTATTCTCTATGTGTTGTCGTTTACCGTGACTTCGCTGCTGGGCCGGGACCGATCAGGGCCTTGTCGTCCGCCCGTTTGTCGGGGTCCGGTTCATACCCTTCGTCGGCCGTGAACAGGAAGCGGTCGACCATAGCCCCGTCTTCACACATCCAGATGCTGAACAGATAGGCACCGGGCGTCTCGATGGTGAACGGACGCGAGCGGGTCCATTTATAGCGGCCGTTGCCGGTGATGAGATTGATACCCCATTCTTCCGGCTTGAGACCGAAGCCGGCATGGATTGATCTGCCGCCATCGTTGTTGCCGTTCGCGCGGACCCAGAGGCAGTAACGGCCAGGTTTGGTGAATTCTAGCGCGTAGTCAATATGTGCCGCAGTAGCAACAAACGGTTTGTTGACAGCGCCGCGGTCGGGCACGGCCATATAGCCTTCACCCACAAACCCTTCGCCTCTGGTCTGCTTCTCCCATTTTGCTGTCTTATCGAGAGATTCGATGTTGGCGATATATTCTTCCGCTTCTATAACTGCCGGAGCATTGGGTGTGATCGTGACCATCTCAGCTTTTTTCAGCGACGCGGGATTGGTCAAAGGAGAGAAGGCAGTTTCATTACCATGCTTGTCGCGCATCTTAAACCGGTAACGCGGCGGTGTAGCCGCTCCTTTCGTTTCTACCCGCACAAACGTGTCTTTAATCCAGCCGCTGTTCCATGATCCGCCTTCCTGTTCGAAGTAGTATTCTACTATTCCCAGGGGATCACTTCCCTGCGCTGCTGAAAGAGACACCGCCGATGGTGAAATCACCCGCGGCGCGGGCTCGAATACCGCCGGGTTCGGCGTCGGAGCCGTACTGTCGAAGAGCGGGACGGAATGAATCGTGAAGCGGTCGATTTTCCCGTCAAACCAGTCTCTTTTGAACCCGCGGCCCAGATAGCACTGCGTGGCGCGGATACTGTCCGGCCGTAGAGTCATTTCCTTGTTTTCGCCAACCTTTTTCCCGTTTACAATCAGTGTCGCTGTATTCCCTTCCTTAACGACATGCACCGTCGTCCACTCTCCCGGCTTGATTGCCGGAGCAGTCACCTGCTGCAAAACTGTTCCTTTGCCGATAGCAAACACGAGCTTGCCCTTCTCAGACGGACTCAGCCAGAGCGCGTCACCGTTTTCATTGGCAAACTCAAACAGCCGGCTGCCGTCTGTGCCGCCTTTCCACATGAATTCAACAGTGT
>CAZCLS010000576.1:0-2833 GCA_964499565.1 uncultured bacterium | reverse complement strand
CCGGAAACTGCACATGTCCGAAAACGTAAACCTGTTTCCTTTTCCGTGCGTGAAGGCGAAATTGTTGGATTTGCCGGTCTGCAGGGGTCGGGAAGCAGTAACCTGTTTTCCGCTCTTTTCGGCGCTGCACGGCATGGCACGTGCGGCACTGTTGTGGCAGGGAATGAGAGGCTTTCTTTACGTTCTCCCCGGCACTGTATCAAACGTGGAATTGGTATGCTGCCTGATGACCGCGGTCAGAAGGGTATTATACCGGGAATGTCGGTTACCGGCAATATCTCCCTGGCATCTCTTGTTCGATGCTCTTCTTTCGGTTGGATTCAGTCCAAACGAGAACGTGCCATGGCCTTGGCGCTGATTCAGCACCTTTCAATTCGGTTGGAATCACCTGTCCAGGATATTAAAACATTGTCAGGCGGTAACCAGCAAAAAACAATTCTGGCCAGGTGGCTGCTGACTGATCCTCGGATTCTTTTACTCAATGAGCCTACCCGGGGCATAGATGTTGGCGCTAAACATGAAATATATGAACTCATGAACCGCTTGACCGGGCGCGGTATCGCTATTCTGCTTATTACGTCGGAAATGCCTGAACTGCTTGCCATGTCAGACCGGATTCTTGTTATGCACCGCGGAGAGATTGTCCGGGAACTGTCCAGACAGGAGGCTACTCAGGAACGTGTGCTCAAGGCTGCCATGGGCAGCAATAGTAAAGAAGAGGAGGTATAAGTGTGGTCATATAAACATCCGCTGATAGTATTAGTGCGGAATCCCGCGTTCCGTGCCTGTATCGCTTTACTGTTAGTCATAGGCATCGGAATGCTTTTCAATGCCGATGGGGCTTTTTTCAAATGGAATACCCATGCCGATATGCTTCGCCATATCTCACGCTACGCTATTCTTGCCTGCGGCATGACTCTGGTTATCATTACCGCCGGCATAGACCTTTCTGTCGGCAGTGTACTCGGTTTGTCGGCTGTATTATTCGCCTTGCTGACGATCCATAAAGGCATGTCACCCTTCATGGCGATTCCACTTGTATTAGCCGCTGGATGTGCCTGCGGTTTAGTGTCCGGCACGCTTGTGTCACGATTCTCGATGCAACCGTTTATCGCGACGCTGGCTATGATGGTTTTTGCCCGCGGCCTGGCTAAATGGATATCAGGCGGCCAGAAAATATCAACCGCCGTCCAACTCGCCGACGGCTCATACTCGTATGTTGCCGTTCCCGAGATATTCAATAAACTTAACGCCAGGATATTCGGCGACAGCATAGCGGTCGTTACACTGATATTCTTAGCCTGTGCCGTGCTGTGCTGGCTGTTGCTGTCCCGTTTGCGCTGGGGCCGGTATATCTATGCTGTCGGCGGCAATGAAGAAGCAGCCCGTCTTTCTGGCGTTCCTGTTACTGCCACGAAACTTCTTGCCTACGGTTTATGCGGCCTTTTTGCCGCTGTTGCCGGCGTTTGCCAGGCTACCCAGGAATTGCAGGGAGACCCGGAAGCCGGTGCCACATACGAATTATCAGCTATCTCAATTGTCGTAATCGGCGGTTCTTCTCTTATGGGCGGCCGCGGTGGCATCGGTCTTACGATCATTGGAGCTCTAACCATCGGGTACCTTGAAAAAATTCTCAGCATTAATGCCGTGGGTGAAGCTAGCCGACTGATGCTTACCGGTGTAATCATTGTCGGAGCTGTTCTTTTTCAAATGATGCGGAAATCAAAACGTTAACACATAATCTGGAGAATATCATGAAATTCACGGTATACGCAATTATCCTGTTCAGCGCTGTATGCGCAGCTGTATTGTCTTTCGCGGAGATACAGGTGATGCCGGATTCCGGCAAACAGTTTGTTATTGGTATGAGCCAGTGCAATCTCGGTGAACCCTGGCGGGTGCAGATGAATGCCGATATTAAAAATACCGTTGCCGAACATCCGCAATTGAAATGTGTGTATAAAGACGCCCAGAATGACTCGCTCAAACAAGTATCCCATGTCGAAGAGTTTATCAATGCGGGTGTCGACCTTATAATAATTTCTCCTAAGGAAGCCGCGCCGCTGACGCCGGCGGTTGCTAAAGCTTTCAAAAAAGGTATTCCCGTGATTGTGCTCGACCGGCGTGTTCTGGGTGATGATTATACCTGTTTCATTGGCGCTGACAATAAGAAAATTGGTGAAGCTGCCGGAAAATGGATTGTTAAGAAGCTGCATGGCAAAGGTAACGTTGTCGAATTAAAAGGATTGATGACATCTACTCCCGGGCAGGACCGCCACAGCGGTTTCAGGAAAGGTATTGAAGGCAGTGATATTAATGTTATTTTTGAAGCGGATATGAAATGGCTGGAGCCCGACGCGAGAAAAGAAATGGAATCGGCCCTGGCCCGTTATGATTCCATTGATATGGTATACGCCCATAACGATCCAGGCGCTCATGGCGCCTATCTGGCGGCCAAAGCGGTGGGACGAGAGAAAGGGATCATATTTGTCGGCATCGATGCTTTGAAACATGAAGGTCGTGTTTATGTAAAACAGGGAATTTTAGCGGCAAGTTTTGAGTATCCTACCGGCGGTAAAGAGGCTATCGATGTTGCCCTTGACATTCTCAACGGGAAAAAAGTCGATAAGGAAATTGTCCTGCCTTCCCGAGTGTTTACCGCGGATTCGGTTGAGTCTGGCGGCGAAGTTCTGCGTGACCGTTCCACTGCTGAATTTAATTCCTATACCTATTGCGACCTGATCCGGAAACTGGTTGATCTTGAAAGCCTGGCTATTCCGCCGCCTGAAGGAGAAACGTTGAAGGAATTTACCAGCTATGATCGCGCAAGCAG
>CAZCLS010000575.1:0-2835 GCA_964499565.1 uncultured bacterium | reverse complement strand
TTTCATGTCCCGGAATCAGGCTCAGATCTATTCGACCATGGTCGGCGCGAATAATTGGGGCGAGCGGATTACGCGATCTGAGTTCCTGTTCAATCAGAACAAGCGTGTCTTCATCGGCGGTATCGATTTTATTAATAACAAGCATATCGGCCAGACGCACCTGTTCGCGGGCGGCGCGCAATGTTTTCAGAATTTTAAGAATAGTCCGGGGATCGATCAGACAAATATTTGACCGCAAGTACAGTTTCTCGTGCAAACCGGGAACGTTAATCATCGTGAAAACATCACTGACATCAGCGATACCGGTCGCCTCAACCCAGATTCCATCAGGAGCTAGTTCCGTCACGATTTTCTGAAGCAGAGCGATAAAATCCGTGCGCATGCAGACGCAGAAGATACTGCCGCGATTCAGTTCCCATTTCTGGTAATCCCCGTCCGGCAATTGCGCGCCGTCCAAGCCCAATTCAGCGAATTCATTGACGACGACCGCGAGAGTGCGCGGAGCATAGGTTTCTCCCGGCGCCGCGTTCATCCGATAGTCCAGCAGGCGCGAAAGAAATGTTGTTTTTCCCGCTCCGAGAAAACCGGTTATGAGTGTAAGAGGGATCAAGGTCTGATAGATTTTTTGAATGCTGATTTAGAGGCGCAGTTCTTTGAGCCATTCCTTGATTATCTCCGCTTTGGGCACTTTGCCGGAGGATTTGATCGTTTTCTGCACCGTGATAATCGCCGGAATTTCTTCCAGCTCAAACCGCTTTCTGGCATGCTCATCGGTATGAACTTCCACCACCAGGTCTACACCCAGTTCCTTTATTGCGGTTTCAACATTCTCCCGGCACAAGCGTGTTTCTTCATTGGCATCACCGACAATAATGACTTTGGCCATGTATTGCCTGAGCTGGCGTTTAAGTTTCTTGTTGATCCGGTCCTGGATAGCGCGGATCAGTTCATCCCGGCTGGGAATCCGGCTGACAAAAACTATTTCTCCATCGATACAGATAGTCGGAATATTCCGCACCATCAGGGCCGTCATGAATTCTACCGAGTCTTTCTGCTTGATTTTATGTTCACGCCAGACAACCAGGTCTTTAAACTGCGGCACGACCTGCTGCACGGCTTTTACCATGTACTGGCAGGGCGCGCAGGCTTCCGAATCGAGTGTGATGACATCGATAACCACCTTATCGATCTTGCCGTAATCGCTCATGTCAAGATTGATCTCCAGGTCATGCGCTTTCAGCATCATCGTTCGGGCGATTTCCTGCTGATACGGGTCGCTGACCAGGGCGGCTACCACTTCAAGATTCTCCGGCGGCGTGGCATAGGGAATGTCGCAGCCGGGTGAAAGAATAAACCCGCGCGTCCCGCCGACCGTCATACAATCCATGGCGTTCCGCATGCAGTCTTCTTTCGAGCCGAACAGCAGGCAGACGGTAAGCTGCATATTTCCGCCGACACTGATGCCATACTTTCCGGCAATATCGATGACATATGCCAGGGGAATATTTTCATCGACCGATATATTATCCGGGCCGCACTGGCACATAACTTCAATATTCGCCTGGGCATGCCCGCACACAAAGAAGGACGAAAGGCATCCGGCCTTTTTAACAGCCGCAAAAACCGGCTGCGCGAACGGGGTTACAAACTCTTCAAAATGCTCCGGTCCGATCTGGCTGGTCATAGGGTCAACAACCCCGATTATATCACACCCGGCATCGATATAATAGCCGGCCGCGGCTATGGCGACATCGCGGCAGAAGGCCATTATGCGTTTAACCTGGTCCGGGTCATCATACATTAGCATGAAGATATTAGGCCCGGTAAGATGAAGCGCGAGTGTGAACGGACCGGTAATCAGACCATAAAACGCTACCGCAGGATGAGCGGCGATCAGGCGCCGGGCCGTCTCCAGCACCTGCGGGAATCGGCCCGCTTCGGGCCCCGGTACTGTTAGAGCATCGAGCGAGCCGGTTTCCAGGGGATGCGAAACAACCGCCGGCGGATTTTCATCGGCCCAGACCAGTTTACAGCCTAATGCTTCCGCTTCTATCTGCAGATCGAAGGCGACGGGTATGCCATCGGGATTATACCGTTTAACAGCCTCGCTCATGCCCCGAAACATCGCATCGGACGATACGAGCAGGTCCCGGGCGGACATCTGAATAAGAGCGCCCGCGTGGCACCCGACAAAAGGAACCCAGGCGGTCCGGTCGGTTTCGCGATTGCGCAAGGCGTTAATCACCCGTTCTTTACCGGTCATACAAAAACTCCGTGCTAACAATTAATAAATAATGGCGCGGGAAACCCGCGCCAGAAATACTTGTCGAATATATGCTGATTCAGGCTGTTACAACCGCCTGGAAATAATATCAAAATGTTCTTCAGCGCTTTTATCATCCACTAAACCGAGACCGACAACGACCGTATCGCCCTGCTGCAGATCACGATTATACTGATACAGCACCTTCATCCGGTTTTTATCATCCGTAAAATCATAAAATTTGCGTGTTGTGCCGTCCGGGGCCTGCACGGTAATCTGGAAATAAACATACGTATTAATATTCTTCCAGAAAGGATTCCACGTGGAGGAAACTTCCTTATCGACCTCTTCTATCTGCTTATTGACCAATGTACCTTCAAATGATTTCTGGAACATAGCCAGGTCTTTACGGGTAAGATCGGTCTGACTCGTCGTGGCACATCCCGCGACAACCAAGCAGACTATGAGTAAAGCCAGTATGCGCATGATACTATCTCCTGAGTGTTTTGAAGGCTGAAAACCAGAAGAATTGTACCATTTCACCCTCTGATTGTCAATGAAGCCACACTCCC
>CAZCLS010000574.1:0-2852 GCA_964499565.1 uncultured bacterium | reverse complement strand
TATTTGGTGTACCGTAAATCTGACCATTTTCGGCTAAAGCCAGGTCATCCGGCAGGTCGTCCAAACTTTCCCAGGTAACCGATCCTTCACCGCCGCGGGTCATTAACCGGAACGAGTAAGGTTTTCCGCGATAACCGTACGGCAGTTGATAGGTCATAAACTCGAATTTCTGTGACTGGCACCATTCACCGTCGAAGATCACCGGAACCCGCCGATAAGCCGTGTTAGTACAAGTATCAACGGCAGTCACGACAATCATATTTGTTCCGGGTATAAGATGGGCGAACTGCTGCCAGTTAGTCGTGCCGCGGGCTGTAATGCCGTTGACGGTTACTAACGCGACCCCCGATCGATCAGCAGCGGAGCCCTGGAC
Source organism: uncultured bacterium (assembly GCA_964499565.1). GTDB lineage: Bacteria > Auribacterota > UBA3054 > UBA3054 > CAZCLS01 > CAZCLS01. The sequence continues at coordinate 2,479 of CAZCLS010000574.1, read as the reverse complement.
TAATACTTTTTTATTAGTAGTAACCAGCCAGGCCGTCGGTTCGGTAATTACCAGGATGGGCGGGGTAGTATCGGGAATTGAGCGGGGAATGGTTCTGATCAGCTTCAGAAGCTGCCGGGAGGCATTGCCGGCGGCATCCTGAGCTATGATCATATAATCATTTGTGCCCGGAGCGAGATTGACTTCGATGCTCCAGATATCACGGAAACGATGAACGGCGTTATTGCCATTTACCGTCAGAAGAACAACGCCGATGTTATCATGAGCGAGAATATGTAGAGGGAGTGTTTCGCGTTCGGTAGTAAATCCATCGGGGGGGAATGTGCGGGCAATACGGGGCGGCGTGGTGTCGTTGTCAGGATCGGCCTGCAGACGCACGGCATGCCGGATTTCGGTTGTGGAATTTCTGAAGCGGTCCAAGGCGGTGATTGTTATGACATTTGTACCGGGCCTCAGCCAGACATACTGATGCCAGTTGGAATGGCCATAGGCCGGAATAGTATTAACCAGAACCGCAGCGTACCCGGAATCATCCGAGACTGAGCCGTACACGTACATACAGGGATTGTCTGTTTCAGCATAATCTTCCGGTGCTGCGATCCGCAGAACCGGGGGATTTGTTTCGGGCGGGCGGCAATCGTCATTCCTGATATACGTAACAACCTGGGTAGCGGCATTTCCGGCTTTGTTTTGAGCGATAACGATGAATTCATTTGTGCCGGATTCCAGGGCAGCAGTGTAAAGCCAGATATTGGTTCTGCATTTTTGGGCCGTGGAATCATTAACGGTTATGGCAGCTATGCCTTCCCGGTCATATGCCAGGATTTTCATGCGGAGCTGGTCGGTCCGGGTATGATAACCATCAGGAGGATAGACAGAGAGAATAACCGGATCGGCAGCGTTTGCCTGCAGACCGGTGCCGGCAAAGGATGGAGAAGCGGAGAAAAGCAGAGCGGCTCCGGCCAGAACAAGAGCAACGGAGGAGAGCATCCGTGAAGCGGGTGATCGCCGGGTATGTATATCCAAACAGCATTGTGTACTCATAATGCCTCCATTCATCCAATATTATACCTTATATCGTGTACTCAATGCAACTAAGGCAATAATCATACCATGGAACGTATTAATATGCAAAAAGTTGATAATAAGGATGATGGAAAAGACCGGGGAAACAAAACCGACCAAAAGTGTCGGATTACTGACTAAAATGGTCAGGATTTTTATTACAATTAATTAGTATACCTGTTGAATGAATTCAGGCGCAGAGTAGATTTTAATTGGTTTGCACAGTTTTGCGGGAAAATGTTTTCGGTTGCCGGTTACCAGGGCATCTGCCCGACCGGTATGGGCTACTTCAAGAAAAGGTAGATCACTGTGATCAGGCAGGATTATTTTGCCGGGTTCGGCTATGATACATTCACCCTGATCTGCCAGGAAATCGAGCACGATATCTATTTCTTTTGTATTAAACCCGAATTTCGGGCGATGCAATACTGCTCGATATTCCTGCATGATACGGGTATCATACAACAACAGGCATCGCCCGGTAAAGATGGTTGCCAGCATACGGCCCGGTGCTCCCGCGGGATTGAGAATACCGCTGACAATGACATTAGTATCGATTACTATCCGTATCACGAATTACTCTGTTGCTTAGACCGTACGGCGGTGATTTCCCGTTCAATGTCTGCGTCAGGCAAGGTATCCAATCCTTTTTTTGCAGCTGTTTTCTGCACGTGCTGCAGTGCCAGTTCGGCCCGGGCCCGTTTTACAGCCTTGAGTTCCCTTTCAAGAGATTCACTTGATGCAGGGATCATAAGGGCAACGGGGGTACCATTGGATGTAATAACAATCTCCCCGTCTTCAGCCAATTTTTTCCATAACCTGGCAGAATTGGCACGAAGATCGCGAACAGTAGCAAAATTCATATCAGTCTCCTTGTGTATAGTATATGATACACAATCGCGGCACATTTGTCAACAATTTAATCGAGAGCAATATTTCTTCTCACGGAGGCACAGAGCTCACAGAAGTATTTATATAGTTTGCCTTTGATGATTCATACGATTTTCTCAAAACCTTCCAGAATCAATCGTCCGTAAGATCCTCTTCATACACTTCTCTTACCCCCTCCGTGTTCTCCGTGCCTCTGTGAGAGATTTATTATCTTTTCAAACAAGGTTGGTGCTGGGTACGGCCGGATGATACCGCTTCAGAACTGTGGCGGTGGGAGCTGTTTCCTATGGAATTACGGCTGATCCGGGAAACGCTCGGGGAGATCATGTCGGGAACATTGCGGATGGTTGATCAGGACACTGAACTCGCAACCTGGGAACCGTCACTCGATGGGGTTCCCAGACTGTTTAGACCGGAGCTGGCTAAGATTGGTTGGGCAATCGGCTATATGGTTGCAAAGCAAAAATTAGTGAGAATGTTTTGTTAATAAAATATCTTTTCAAATAAGTCTATTTATTTTTAT
>CAZCLS010000573.1:0-2857 GCA_964499565.1 uncultured bacterium | reverse complement strand
CAGGGTGGGATGATATGAGCTTTTTACGTTCACCTTTTGGGTGTTGATTTTTCTTAACCTCTATTCGCCGTTTTAATCATTCATTTGCCCTCTCTTTTCGGTCTAAGATTACGGTCACGATTACATTGTACGATTATAGTATTATTTTTTAACCATCACAAAATTAGTGTTCAGTTTTATCCCATCGCGGATTTAGGGTTCTATTTCTTCCAGGCTTTATACACTTTCCCCGTCTTGTTCATATGCTCTAAGCGCATATAGTGTATACCCAGATATTCGCTCGAAAGTGTCATCTGGGCCGTAAGCCATAGCCAGGGCGGCAAGGGTGTCGTGTCGGTTATGTTCAGCGGGACATCTATCGCTCCCCGCTTCAGCTTTACGGTTATCCTCAAAAGCGCTCCCTCCGGCCGGTACTGCACTATCGCCTTATGATCCTTGTCGGGCGCGTATAACGCTTTTGTGCCTTTCTTGTTGGTTTTCGTCGGCAGCATCTCAGGTATCACGACTAAATCGCTGCACCAGAAACTAAACGGCATTCCCACCATAGATGTGATATTGGTGTATACATCAATCGCCGCGTACGCTTTGCATAATACGATATCCCGGTCTTTGCCCTTGAGTTTCTGCTTCCAGCCGACTTTTACCTTCGATTTGTATACAATGAAATTTAAATTTCCTGCCCGAGGCGGCGCGTATACCTGCACGCGATGATTGCCCGCGTCTGCCACATACAGCCAGCCGGCCATGTCGATATCTAAATCACTGGGATCATTAAACTCATAGTGTCCGCTGCCTGTCATTCCAAATGAAAGAATCAGCATCCCGTCGGATGTGTATTTGTATATCATGTCGGTCTCTGTTTCCGTCACCAGGAAACTGCCGTCGCGATTATCTACCGCTATCCCCGTCGGCCGCGCCGTGCCGGGCCATAATGCCAGGTTGCCCAAGCCGTTTAAATCAAGATCATAAACTTTTACGCCCGCCGCGCCTGTTGCGGTTGATAAAACCGTCACATACACCCGCCCGCGCCATGCGTCGGCATCGATAGCATAGGCATGGTCGCTCAAACCTCCTTCTTCCACCACCCCCACCGCTGCTGCGATAATCCAGTTTGTTCCCGTATGTACGAATTTTACTATCCGTTTATATTCCGCGCCCTCGCCCTGAACTGCATAAACAGCCCCGTCAGCGCAAACGGCCACATCGCGATAATGTGATTTCGAACTATCAGGAAATTCCCCAAAGAATATCCCGGACGGGCTGGTGTATTCTATATTTGCTTCCATGCTTCGTACTGATGGTGCTATATAGTACGGGTCTCCGTCACAACTGCAATCTATCCCCCGCGCCGGACCTTGCATTGATGAAAATCCGTAATGGTTCACCCATGAAAGGTCAAACTGGCCTTCTGTCGTCCAGCGTTTGACCGCCTGGTTCGTTGAATACAAGTCTGTCGCTATAAAATATAACTGCACGTCTGATACAAACACAGACCCGAACCGGTCGACCGCTATGCCGTCCATGGCATAAAACCGGTTGGATTGTATGCCGGATTGTCCAAACTCCCGCACGAATGTATAATCCGTGGCGGGCGCCGCAAAGGATATACTGACAGCTGAAATGACAAACAACAATGTGATTGATATGATGCGCATGCTCATAGTTCCCTCCAGTGAGAAATTAACAGGCTCTGTTTCAGGTGTGTGTACGCAATAATGCCTGATTCTCGGATTTTATACTAGTATAACATTATGTTCATGACCATGCAAATAATGTACGTATGACATCCTCAGAATTGATTTTCCCGAATACTCCTGACTAACATAACCTGCCGTACCAGGATTACCGCGCCGAAAATGCTGGCGGCCAATGCCAGGCCGAGAAACACCTCTGCCATACATTTCATTCCCGATTGCCGGTTTGGTCCTGCCATATAATAGAGAAAACAGAAATTGATTGAGATAAACTGTAAACCGAACTTTGTCTTTCCCCATATGTTTGCCGGAAGAACTGTTCCCATTTTCGCTGCGTAACTGCGCAGACTGTCTCCCAGTATGTCCCGCAGAAACATCGGGAACAGCAGCCAGGCCGGATATAATCCCAGCCTGAAAAAAGAGAATAACAGACACAGATTCATCAACTTGTCGGTTTGCGCATCCAGAAATCCCCCCAGGTCTGTCTCCATCTTATACCTTCTCGCAATATATCCGTCCAGTATGTCCGTCATAAATGCCAGCCAGAACAGGATCAACCCCGGGGGAAACAATGCCGGCACTCTCCAGTTTATACATACCAGCAGCGGCACTATTAATCCTAATCTGAATACAGTTAGTTTGTTCGGTATTGTCATACAGTACCATAATTATTCGCTACCATATTAATTCGATTTTCAATAAAAGATAATTATAGCAAATTATCCCCCTTATTTCATCACCCTAATTCCGCGATGGGATAGAACTGGACAGTAGTTTTGTGGTGTATCAAAAATAGTACTATAATCGTACACTGCAATCGTGACCGTAATCTTAGACCGAAAAGAAAGTACAAATGAATGATTAAAACGGCGAATGGACGTGAGAAAAATCAATACTCAAAAGGTGAACGTAAAAAGCTCATATCATCCCGCCCTGACGGGTAGACGCAGGTACAATGCATCCGCTACCCGTCTGGGTGGGATTATATGAAATTATGCGGAAATGGGAAGCGGACCAATACACCTGTATGGATATGAAAGGTCCGAACTGTTTATCTGGATAAGCCGCGTTACCGGACGATTCTACTAACTGTTATCATGCCTTATCTACAGGTTGGCCATTACTATTCCGTTCGTGTTGTCGCAGCGGAACGATAGTCAGCC
>CAZCLS010000572.1:0-2859 GCA_964499565.1 uncultured bacterium | reverse complement strand
TTTTTTCGATCCAGTCAATCCGCTGGCTCATGCTATGGGTGGCACCGCTGCCTATTCCTGCAAGGACGTTGATTTCGATGCGGAGAAAATGCGCAGGATGGCTTTCAGGGTGAACTGGCGGGCAAGCTTCGATTTTCCATACATGGGTATGTTCATTCCCCCTGTGGCAGACACGGAAAGCTGGTCCAGGTTTGGCGGAGGGAAAACTTCTCTGCCAGCACTGAGAGAATACGCAGCAAAAATGCGGCAGTTGGGCTTTTATGTGTTGAGCTATTTTAATGTGACCGAATTCGGTGCGCACGTGACCTGGCCGCTGCCGGAGCGCGAGATGGAACGCGACAAGAATCTCTGGAAAAACTGTAACGACTTTCTGGGGGCGAAACTTTCATCGGCGATCCTGCGGATACCGGACGGCATCACGTCGAATGTCCTTGCCAAAAGCACATATCCGCGCTCGCGTCCGGGAGGATGCTATTTCACCTGGGAAGACGGCATCGTCCTGGATTGCGCCGATCCGGCCTACCGTGATTTCCTTTTGGAGCAGGCCCGCAGGCATATTGAGAAAATACCACAGTCCTCAGGAATCTGCATCGATCGCCTGGACTGGCTACGGCTCTATAACGACCGGGCCGACGATGGCGAAAGCTGGTTCGAGGGCAAGCCCGCCCGTTCGCTGATGGCCTCATGGAACGACCTGATGGACCAGCTCGGACCGCTTATGCATCAAGCCGGCAAAGTCGTGTTCGTCAACAATCACTCTAAACGCCTTGACCTTCTGCGCCACACTGATGGCATCTACGACGAGTTCACGTATAAAGCCGCCGCCCTCAACCTGACGGCGCTTTTGACTCTCCGCAAGCCGGCTCTCGGCTGGACCGACAACGAAGGCGCATTGAAGCCTGACCCCGACGCCTTCTTTCAGCGCTATTTGCACCTGGGGGTGTATCCTATGGCGCCGTTCCCCGGCAACGACCACTCGCTGCGCCCCAGCGCCTGGGTGGACCAGCAGTATCTCGATTACGGCCCGCTGCTGGATGCCATGCGCGGCAAGAAGTGGGTGTTGGAACCGTACTGTGTTGAGGCGTCAGATCAGGCCGCCAGAGTCAACCTTTTCGAAGTTCCCAGCGGTTATGCGCTGCCGGTAACCTTCGGCGATACGAACCAGGTTGTGAAGATCAAAGTGAGAAATGTTAAAGGTCTCAAAACGGCGAAAAGTGTGGCCCTGTATCCCGGAACGGAGAAATCCGAGGAGCTGGTCACGGTATACAAAGACGGCGTGCTTGAACTGGCTGTGCCGCTCAGACGGCGGTGTGCCATGGTGCGCCTGCTGAAGGAAAGCCAATAATGAAGAGAATAACAGGAAAAACCGTTATGCTGAGAATTATAGGATTAAGTATTTTAGGATGGGCAGCGGCGGTGTTGATACCGCAGTGGGCGAATGCTTCGTTGGCGCGGGACGTAAACATCGAGAACGATCTTTACAAGGTTGTGTTCCATGCTTCCCTGGGCGATTTCTCTATCTTGCATAAGCTGTCAGGAAAAACGTTTGCCACGAATGGCACGTTTGAGAGTGGCGGCGGAAGGGCCGCCAAGATCACGGTCAATGACAAGACGTTCGGCCGGGGCCAGGGGATTGAAATTGTCTACCCCAGTGGCAGACGCGACACGCTCGAACTGTACGCCGGCCTGCCTTTTGTGCTCTTCAAGTCCTACCTGCTCAATGGCTCTGACGATCCGGTCACTCTGAATACTGTTCCCGTGGTCTCTATGGCCGTGGACACCGGCAGGCCTTTGAGTGACGTCAGAACCCTGGGCACAGGCGGGCTGCTTGCGCCGGGGCAGAATCCCGGCAGCTACGCTTTCCTGGCTATTGTGGATCCCGCTTCACGCGGCGGCGCGGTCGGCGGCTGGATCACCCATGACCGCGGCAGCGGCGTGGTGTTCTCGCCGGTGCGGAACGGTGCGGTACGAATACAGGCCCAGATCGATTACGGGCGACTGCGGATCAACCCGGGAGCTGATGCAGTCACCGAAACCTTTGCTTTGGGATGGTTTGGCGACGCGCGGTTCGGCCTTGAGGCTTATGCGGACGCGATTGCCAAAATGTATGCTGTCAGGTTGCCCCGGCAGATGGCCGGCTTCTGCACCTGGTACTTGGAAAAGCACGCAGCCGCCTGCGATGAGGTCCACCTGCCGCAGGTGACGGCTGTCGCGGCTAAGGAACTCAAGCCCTTCGGCTTCGATTTCATCCAGATCGATGACGAATGGCAAGCAGGGCTAAAGAACAATGGTCCGAAGAAAAACTTCACAACCCATGCGCCTGGCGGACCCTACCGCAACGGTATGAAGGCGGCGGCCGACAACATCAAGAAAGCCGGCCTGGTTCCGGGCATCTGGTTCATGCCCTTTGCCGGCAACTACAAGGATCCGTTTTTCAAGGACCACCAGGACTGGTTCGCTAAGGATGCGGAAGGCAATCCGTATGAAACGGCCTGGGGCGGCACATGTCTGGATATGACGAAGCCCGAGACGCAGGCGTATGTGTCGAGTGTAGTGCAACGCATCTCGCACGATTGGGGATACCGGTTCTTCAAGATGGACGGCTTCTGGACCGGCAGCGCCACCAGGCAGGTCTATGTCAACGACGGCTACAAGGAGGACGGGATCGGCGATGCCCGATTCGTCAACCCTGACAAGACCAACATTGAAGCGCTGCGCGACGGAACGCGGCTGGTGCGTGATGCCGCCGGGTCAGGTGTATTCTTACTGGGCTGCTGTGTGTCCCAGAATATGCGGTCCTTCGGCGGCTCGTTCGGCTTGCTGGACGCCATGCGCATAGGCCCCGACACCGGCGGCGAT
>CAZCLS010000571.1:0-2863 GCA_964499565.1 uncultured bacterium | reverse complement strand
TTAAAGGTATTGAAGCCGGAGCGGATGATTATATTACGAAACCTTTCGATGAAGATAAACTCCTTGCCAGAGTTAGAATGCTTCTGCGGCGCCTCGATAATTAATTATTTCTTTTATCCTCATATACCACCGGAATCCTATGAAAGTTCTTCCTTCCTCCTTTGACGGCAATAACGCCTTTTCTTATCTGCATCACCTCTCTGTCTCTATCGGTTCCCGCCTTTCCGGCAGCAAAGGCGAACAGCAGGCCGCCGACTATATCAAGCGTTTATTTGTTTCTTTTGGCTTGAATACCCGTATGCAGAAATTCCCGGTTCATACCTTCCATAATATCTCCTGCTCTGTATCTGTTTGTCGAAAAGGTGCCTGGTCCACTATCCCGTCACTGCCCATCATGCCGTGTAAAAACACTCCTCCCAACGGTATCCAGGGTGAACTCTTCTTCGCTGATAACGGTGACCCCGAATACTTTTCCCCTGCTATGCGCGGCAAAATCGTTATTGTCTGCGGCCGTATTAAATCAGAAAATCGCCCCCGCTTTCTTTCCTATAATCCCAAAGCACTGATCATTATTGAACCTCAAATCAAAGATCATCTCTCCACAATTGCCACGAATGTCAATAATCTCGAAACCTATGGTAATCTCCCCATGGTCGTAATTCGTCACATGGATGGCTTCGATCTTATCAAAAAAGGGTGCTCCTCAGCTAAATTACTTGTCAGAAATTCAGTCGCTCTTTCCCACGCTTTTAATGTTATCGGTGATCTGCCCGGTTCAGAAATCACTGACGAAATTGCTGTCGTCTGCAGCCATTATGATTCGCATATGGGTATCGCCGGTGCTGCTGATAACGCCGGCGGCACTGCCGTCATGCTCGAACTCGCCCGCGTCCTTTCTGCTGCTCCTTCGCGCAGAACCATTCGTTTTATTGCCTTCGCTGCTGAAGAAACCGGTCTGCACGGCAGTACCTGGTATGCCTGCGATCTACTCAAAAAGGACGCCCGCGATAAAAAAAAAGCTTCCTGGATACCTGATGTTTCTACCTCCGAGTGCCTCCGCCATCGCCTCGTTTTTAATCTTGATGTTCATGGCCTCCTGCTCGGCAGCAACACGATACTCGTCTGCGGTTCGGAAGATTGTATCTCTTCCGTTCGTCTTCTCGCTAAAGAATTGGGTGTTCAGATGAAGGTTGATGCCGGCCCCATGAGCTCCGATGGTACCCCCCTCGCCGCTGCCGGTATTCCCGCGGTACAGTTTGGCCGCTACGGCGGCGCTACCATGTATGGCCATTCCGAAAAGGATGTTATTGATTACCTCTCACCCGATGCACTCCAAACCGCCGGCCGTTTTTCTCAACTCTACCTCCAGAGATATGTCGCCGATTGCCCTTCCTTTCCCTTCCCGCGCGAAATCCCCGATGACCAGATCAAGAAAATCAACGAGTATTTCGATCGCGGTAAACTTCCCAACCCTGCCACGCTGGCTGAGAAACTCGGCGGTCATCCCTCGGCCGGAAAGAAAAAAACCAGGTGAATCAAATCCTAATCGAAAGACCCCGGTGAGTTCATCTCACCGGTGAATCAGTTTGTCTTGCACATGATTTCCTTTCCCCACACACTTCCGGGAAGTCAGTCTATCGCATGCTTCAGGGGGATTCATCCGGAGTGTCAGCTTGTAGCACGTTCGCATGCCTGCCGGTTCCCCTTCAATCATGCCAACCATTGACTACCCCATGAAGAGAATAGTAATTCCGACCATATTATTGAAACTCATTCACCCCCGGGATGAACCCGGAGGGGTCTTTTGTTGAGCAAGCTCGCATAAGCGGGCACATTCCTGAACCCTTAATCCTGAACCCTAAAAAAGTTTCCACTTGTTGTGAAACCAGATCCAGCCCGATGGATAGCGGCGAATGTGATATTCAAACACATCATTCAATTCCTGCACTTTCTTTCGAATTGTCTCAGAGTCCGGCTTGCGCGGTATCGTTATCGGCGGGTAGATTATCAGCGTGTATTCCCACGGACGCCGTTTGTGCCGCATCATGAACGCCGGTATCACCGGACAGTCCGCCTGGCCTGCCAACCTGAAATGTATGTCAAATGTCATCGTCGGCTTGCCGTAAAATGTTACCGGTATCCCTAATCGCCGCCGCGCATGCAAATCCGGTAATACTCCCACTACCTCATTCCTCCGCAATGTCCGAATCACTCCCCGGACTTCATCGTAAAATGATTCTATCTCATGCAACTCGCGCGCCTTGCGGTTCAGCCAGGTCAGAAAAGGAGACGGAAACGAACGCGCGATTACTCCCCCGCCCGTTCTCTTCCCTATCACAAAATATACCGGCATTACTTCAAAACAATTGTAATGCGGTGTCGCTACAAACATCCCTTTTCCATGCTTAAATGCTTCGTCTATGTAATGCCAGTCTCCTACCCGTACCACTATTCTCTTGATTTGATATAACCACGCGTAACCCCAGAGATAATAACAGTCAAGTACCGACCAGGCTACATTTATCGCCACATGCCTGCCTATTGCCTTCGTCCGCAGTTCGGACAAACGACCATCATACGCGTATGCCAGATTCGTCTCGATCTTCTGCCGTACCAGCGGGTATATTATATACAATCCGGTTAATTTCCCAAGTTTGTATAAAAGCGGTCGGGGGATAAGGGCAATTGGCAATAATAATATAAAAAGCGGTATCAACAACATGCCATATGCTGTATATACCACCTTTTTTAGCCGCGGATGCCGGCTTAAATAGCTTCGACTGCTTTTCCTGGATGTATCCATCTCACTTCTTATCCTTCCATCTTCAAAACAAATTGACGGTTGCAAATTTCCAGATAATTG
>CAZCLS010000570.1:0-2880 GCA_964499565.1 uncultured bacterium | reverse complement strand
GCGAGCAAATAACAATAAAAAAAGGCGATGAATCATCGCCTTTTTTTATTACCTTGTTTAATGTAAATACGGATCACGGCCGTTTGACACTTCAAAAGCCGACACCGTGATAGGTACTGTGATCGGGGGATCTGTCGTCAAACGCGGTGCAGCGACGATGGAGTCTATCCCGGTAAGCTCAAAGGCACACGCAACGGAAGCCAACATCGCTGTTGCTGCCGTCAGGTTGGCCGCGGCCGCGAAGAGCACAGCGCGCGGAGGTCGCGTAGTAGGACCAGCAGCCACCGCGCGTCACGCGGGTTGAGCTATAAGCAGGCCCACGCGGGTTGTTACCAGAACTGCTGCTGTAATAAGTATATACATACCAGTCCCAGCACCATTCCCATACATTGCCTGCCATGTCATACAATCTATAGCCATTTGACGCAAATGAACCAACAGGACTGGTGTAGGGAAACCCTCCGGAGTCATAATCAGAGTGATAACCGCTGGTTGGGCTGACATCGTAGGTGTATAAATTTGTACTGTAATAATTCGCACTGCTATGCGTAATTGTATCGGCATCCGACCAGGAGAACCTGTGTCCAGCGGCTCCGCCTCGGGTTGCTTTTTCCCATTCCGCTTCAGTTGGTAAGCGATAACCGGTGGCTTCCCAGTTCACCCCGTCATTAGCTACTGACAACTGCCCGATTTTATACACTGTTGTTTTTGATGAATCTGTGTAATAGCAGGGCGCTCTGCCTTCTTTTTCAGAGCGGGCATTACACCATTTCAGACAGTCAAACCAATTTATTGTTTGCACTGGATGATTTGAAGCTTTGCCTTCCCCGGCATTATCAAAACTATACCCATTCGTTATCGCCCAAGTGTAAACTCCATCCCATTTCTCTTTTGTCACCTCATATTTGTCCATGTAAAACGCACTTATGTATACGGAATGAACGGGTAATTCACTATCCCAGCCTTCATACGGGTCCATGCAGTTGCCCATATTGAATGATCCGGCAGGTATCAGGACCATGTCCAGCGGTACATTATCATCAACAGTTATCTTGACCCGAACTGTGCTGGAACTGAAAAAAGGCAAATCCGCCGCAGCATCCCAAATAATATGTTTGCTTTCTCCGGGTATGATGCCATGGCCAACATCACCAGAGAAATCGGTTGCTACCACATCATACATTGCGCCCGAATTGGTCGATACCACAAAGAAAACAAAATTGCTGTCTCCATCAGCATCTATCAAATCATAATAAATATCTACATCGGTGGCAGGCAATGCCTGCTGCTGTGCGGTAACATTGGTCACTATCGGCGCAGCAGCATATATATGCATTGCCGGCAACGTGACACACAGTGCAAGCAAAACAATACAGAGCGTTTTAGCTCCGCGCATCCTTCCAAACAAAAATCCTGCCAGAAATAGTAATGCTACCGCCGATGGTTCGGGTAGCGTGTTTACCGTGAAGTCAGCTGATTCCGCTGAGGCTTGTTCGGCCAGTGCGGGTAAGGAAGTGAAAAGAATAACGGTGATTGTTATCAATGACAATGTGATAATACTGCGACGTATTTTCATGTGTGCCTCCTGGTTAATCCAGTAACACCTACATAGCTAAGATTACATTGGCGTAGCAAGATATTGTATCATTTCTTCATTTAAAAGGGGAACAGATACCACTTTTTGTTGGTTAAATATTCAGAAAAACACAGATTTTAAAGTAGTTTATATTACCATAGCGTACAATGGGAAGCTGACGGCTACCGACTGCCCACAGAAGCGGAATGGGAAAAGGCGGCACGCGGCGGAGCAGCCGGCCGACGGTTCCCCTGGACGGATGTTGATACTATAAAGCACAGCAATGGAACGGCGCTCGCTTCGTGCCAGCGACATGCCAAGCAAAACTTACAACAGCGATAGTTTGTGTTGTGTGTGCCGATAAAAAACAGCTCCCTACAGGGTTTGAATTTTGTTAACTTGGATACCCGGGGTGATGCCCCGGGCTTACATACTGCGGCCTTTCAGGCCTTAGTTTACTTTCCTGCCTGGTAAGAGTATACTAGTACAGCCAATTGGAGACAGCGATGTGTGCTGTGGATAGAAAACATTGTGCATACCCGATCGGTCCTTTTCCTTTTTTTGCTGTGTCTCTATGCAGCATATTCAATAAATGGAGGAGATACCATGAGTGCGTCACGATTAAAATATTATAAAACATTATTCCTCATTTCAGCAATCTATGACTCTGTTCTGGGGATACTATTTACGTTCTTTTACCGGCCTGTGTTCGGCATGCTGGGTATTGCAGACAAACTACCGGCATTCGGCGGATATATTTCGCTGATCGGCGCGTTCCTGTTTGTGATCGGGATCGGCTATTTTCTGATCTATGCGGGTGATTTGTATAAGAACCGGGACCTGGTCATTGTCGGTGCCTTGTATAAACTTGCCTATTGTGCGATTACCTTTTTTTATTACATGACGGGCGATTTTCCACACGTGATATTCGTTGCCCTGTTCGGTGTGGCCGACCTGATCTTTTTTGTTCTCATGCTGGAATGCCTTTTGTTCCTGAGCAAAGGGAAGCAATCGCCTGTAACACCATAGATTCATCGGTATGACAATTAATATATACGCGGCCTGGATTGGCATATTATTTGGCTGCCTGGCGGGAGCAGTACAGGGAATGTTTTTTGACCGGGAAGACTGGCTGGGCGGTTACAGTTCCTGGAAACGTCGGATGCTGCGCCTGGGGCACATATCATTTTTCGGCATCGCCTTTATCAATCTCGCGTTCGCGTTCAGCGCCATAGTCCTCGGGCTTGACGACCGGGTGGGTATACCGTCCGTGCTGTTTCTGGTCGGGGCAGTATGTATGCCGT
>CAZCLS010000569.1:0-2880 GCA_964499565.1 uncultured bacterium | reverse complement strand
ACGCGCCGCGGGTTGGAGTACAGAGGGGTGACACATGAAAATCGGTCAGATGGACCGCATCATCATAAAAAGCATCGATATTCGGGGTATGAATCCAGGAATTACCCGTGCAGCCGAGATCACCGTAACCCTGGTCGTCGGTAATGACGATAATGACATTGGGAGGTTTTCTTACCGCAATCATACGTGGCAAAGGATAATGTGCCTCCATGGAAATAATCCGGGAATCAGATTACCGGAACTAAGTGTTTTTCTTCAAAAGCCTTGATGGCGAAACGGGCTAAGGCGAGCGCCCGGCGTCCGGCGCTGGCATGGACAGGTGGTTTCCGGTCATTCCGGAAGGCATGCAGCACCGCGTCGAAATGGGAATCGAACGTGCGCAGGAATTCACGGTCCCAGTCATTGAAATAACCGGCCTGCCAGACTTCGGCGATTTCGCTGCCGGACTTCTGAAAGGAATAGCGGCGGACCGTGTCTTCGATCAGTATTCTGCCTTCCAGTCCATTGACTTCAACCTGGTGGGTATCGTGATAGGCGTAGGAGGTATTATAGGAACCGAGGAGACTGCCGACGGCGCCGTTCGCGAACTGCACGGCCAGCACCATGGTACTGCATTTCATACCTTCTTTTTCGGTCATCTGGGCGGCAATGGAAGTAATCGGACCGCAAAGAAACTCCAGCATATCGAAACCATGGCATTGGGTTTCAATCAGGTTTTCGTGTTCAGGGCAGTCGCCGCCTTCGCCGCCGAAGCGCCATGAGGCGAAGACGATTTGCCCGAGCCGGCCTTCGGCAATGGCGGCATGCGCCATCTGAACGGGACGGGCATAGCGATGGTTGAAATTGATACCGAAAAAGAGCTTGCGTTGAGCAGCTTCGGCGAGCAGGATATCGGCTTCTTTGAGACTGAACACCAAAGGTTTTTCAACAAAGAGCGGATAGCCGGCCTGAATAACCTGCAGCGTCGGTTCGAAATGGCCTTTATTCGGGAGGCAGACACTGACAAGGTCGGGATGTTCAGACTCGAGCATATCATGGATATCGGTATAGGACCGGACACCGAACATATCGGCGCGCGCGCGGGTTTTTTCCGGAGTGCGGCCTACTATGGCACAAAAATCAACATCGGATCGCGCAGCAAAGATGCGGGCATGCTGAAGGCCCCAGCCGCCGGCGCCGACCAGGGCGATTTTAATTTTAGATGTTTTCATTGGACAACCAGTACTTTTCCAGTGTTACGTGCAATAAATGTTTCAAAGGCGGAGGAGATATCGGGTACCGGAAACCGATGAGTGATAATTTGACGAAGGTACTGTTGATTGACACGGAACAATTCCAGATTGGTCTGTAGATCCGCATAGCGGAAATATTCACTGCCCAGCACAGCCCGTTCCGGACCGATCAAATCATGTGAAACAGAGAGGAGGATATCGCCGCCGTGACCGACACAGACGAGGGTGCCGCGTTTTGCGAGGGCATCGAACGCGTTCCGGCGCGGCTGGGCGAGGCCAGTCGAGTCGAGCGCGATATCTACAGATTCGATGTCATAGTGTTCAAGGCCGTCTGCCAGGGACTGGTGTTCCACGTTAATCGGCAGACCGCCGAGTTGATCGGCTAAGGCCAGCCGATACGGCACGACATCGGTAATGAGGATCGGGACATCATCGCCGAGGAGGATTTTAGCCATAGCCAGGATACCAAGACCGATCGGGCCGGCGCCGGTAACGAGAATGGCGTCCGGAGCGGGGCAGACGAGGGTGGCCCGGTGAAAGGCATGGCCGCCGGTGCCCATGATATCGAGCAGAAGGGTAGCGTCGCCAAAATCGATGGTATCATCGATGGGGAAGAAAACATTTTCATTAACGAGGGCATAGGGGCCATAGCCGCCGTCGTGAGAAAAGCCGTAATCAGCGCGTTTATTGAGGCACTGATTTGTCGCTCCCACTCGGCAACTGCGGCATTCACCGCAGAAATCCATCAGAAAGACGACACCGCGAGTACCGATGGGAATGGACGAATTATCCCCGGCTGCGGCAACCACACCTGACATTTCATGACCGGGAGTAATGGACGCGCCGTGATGGTAAGCCCACATATCGGAGGCGCAGAGAGCATTAGCCATGCACTGGACAAGCAATTGACCGGGACCGGGCACGGGAACCGGTTTTTCTTCCGGTTCGATCTGGCCATTGCCTTTAAAGCGGGGGAAGGGAGCGGCAGAAGGTATATTCATTCCAGTAATAACAATCACGGGTTAGAGCATATCAATCACGAATAACGAACATCTTTCGAAGTACCATCACAATCCTTACAATAAATATGTAAACAGCAAACACGATCAGCAGTTAAACACATGAGCGGATTAATCGCTATAAATGAGGCGAAATACGGCCAGTTTATCTTTCATGAACTGGGGCACATACAGCAGTCTGTTTTTGGCGTCGATACCGATATCGGCCGGAGTCTCAATTTCGGCCAGGGTATACACATCAGAGCGGTCTGGCGTAACGGCGCAAACTTTATTACCGTAGAAGTCAGAGACAATAAAAGCGCCGTCGGGCATGACTTCAATGCCGTCCAGGTTTGTAAAATGGTCGGCTAAACCGAACGCTTCGGGTTGGTTTTTCCCATTTGGATCGAGCTGATAGAGGTCGTGCAGGTCCCAGCTCACGGCATAGAGCTGGTTACCGGAAAAGGTAATACCGTTAACGCCGGCGGGCGCGGGAATTTCGCGTTTTTCACCTTGAGGTGTAATACAGAAGACTTTCCCGGCTTTGGTATCGGAGAGCCAGACGTTTTTCCCATCGGAGACTAAATCATTGGCTTGTTGAAAACCGGACGCAACGACGACGGGGTCTTTCCCGGTATCGGTAGAGCAGC
>CAZCLS010000568.1:0-2881 GCA_964499565.1 uncultured bacterium | reverse complement strand
GCTGGACGTGCGGTACGAGCGGGTGTGGTCGCAGATACTGCGCTGCCGGAAGATGATACTGCGGTATCAGAAGAGATTGGGCGAGCTGGACATTGCCAGGCGGGATGTGGCGAAGGAAGCGCGGAAGAAGGGCGTGACGTTCAAACATGCGTTTGACGGTCAGCGGCTGACTGATATGACGGCGGAGATAGACAAAGATTTTGAAGGAAGATGATATTCGGCCCCGCCGCGGTTTTACTTCGCGGCAGTGAGGCAACTGTGCAATGCCGTGGTGCGCTGGTTCATGGCGACCTCGAATCCAACAGTTGCGCGGCGGGGCTTTTAACAGATTAACAAAGCAAAACAAGGAGAAAAGTATGTCGATTGAAGGTGCAAAAATGATTTTAACACATTATTTCCAGCTGGCCATTGGCGGCCTGGACGGTGATATCCTGTCCGAGGTATCGGGCGCTGTTGATGCGATTGTCGACGAGGCGATGAACAGGGCGAACAATGTAACATGGGCGGAAGCGAACCAGCCGATTGTTCTGTTCAAGAGTGCTCCTGGGACTGACAGGCCGAGATACCAGACCGACGGCGCGGCAGGAATGGACCTGACGGCTATCGAAACCGTGCTGATCCTTCCTGGCGAAACCGAACTGGTGAAAACTGGATTGCAGGTAGAGCTTCCGGCCGGATATGAGGCGCAGGTAAGATCGCGATCGGGCCTGGCACTGAAAGAAAGCGTTTTCGTGCTGAACTCGCCCGGAACGATCGACAGCGACTACCGCGGAGATGTCGGTGTCATCCTGCATAACGCCGGACGGGATCCGATCGAAATCAAAGAAGACGAACGGATCGCCCAGCTGGTCGTCACCCGGGTGTGCAGGGCGCGGATGTTGAAAGCGGATCAGTTGAGCGGTACGGACCGCGGGGCCGGCGGATTCGGGAGTACGGGGAAAAAAGGCAATGCGATGGAGGCGGAATGATCGTGTATATTTCTGGACCGATGACGGGTATCGACAACTTCAACCGTGAAGCGTTTTTTGCCGCCGAACGGGCTCTGAAGGCGGAAGGGTACGCTGTGCTGAATCCAGCTTCGCTTCCGGACGGATTGACGTACGGGCAGTGCATGGATATCGCTATGGCGATGGTGCGGTCGGCGGATATGCTGTTTATGCTGCCGGGCTGGAGCGGAAGCAATGGCGCCATGGCGGAACAGGCGTACGCCGCCAGCCTGGGGAAACCTGCGCTCGAAAGCGTGCCGTATAGACCGAAATTGTGTAACTACGAACAACAAGAGAAAACAGGCGATGAGTAGTCAGTATGTGACTAAAGATAGCGGAGAAACGGATGAAGACCATGCGGCTGCGGTGCTTTTCAACCTGAATGCCGGTGAGTATGTGAAATGGCGGATCGCCACGGGCAATGTGCCCGGGGATGTGACGGAACCGGCTGCTAAAACTAAAAAGACAAAAAGGAGGGCTAAGAAATGATGATGGGTATTTTTGGACAACCTAACCTTGACGATGTGGAGTCGGGCGCCGTGAAGCTGGTGCCGGACAGCTGCATGGTAGAACACGTCAAAACTAAGCGGAGCTGGTGGGACAGGCTTACAAAGGGGCAGCCGTTTTGCCGGTACAATGTGCGTGCGCGGCCGAACAATAATGTTCTTAAAACGGTCGACCGTGTGATGGGTCCGGTGTATATCGGGCATCCGGAGACGCTGGAGTTTATCAGAGCGATCGTGGCGTACCGCAAAACATTGAAGGGGGATCTATGAACAGAATAAGCGCACACGAAATGGGAAGGATTGACAAGGCGGTGGAGCTGGCCCAGGATAGAATGCTGGTTATCACCAAGCGCAAGGGCGAGCAGCTGTGCTGTGAAGATCCTGATAACATCGTTTTCGATCCGATACCGGTCGACAGCACATTCGACATGCGTAATCCGGAGCACTTCGCCAAAATGGTGAATGACCGGATGAAGGCGACGTGCAAGCGGTGCGGTACGAAGTACTGGACAGATTGCGAAAAGAAAACGCTGATCGTAAGGATATAATGGCTGATTTTTTTGAAAACCTGATGAAACGCAGCGACACGCTGCTGGACGACAACACCCGGGATCTGCTGTGCTCGGACTGGATCGTGAAGTACACCCGTGACCCGAAGGACACTAACAGGCAGTGGTCGTTCGCTGGGCATGAGTATCAGATCGCGATCGTGGATGAAATGCATAAACAGCAGTGCTGCCAGAAAGGGTCGCAGCTTGGGTTTACCGACATCATGCTGCGCAAAGCGCTGTACCTGCTGGACCGCCACCAGGGCGCGACGCTGATATACACGATGCCTACGGCGAGTGATATCACGGACTTTTCGAAGACGCGTCTCGGGCCTATCCTGGCGGGGTGTCCGCGGGTATCGAAGCTGGCAGACCTGGAAGGGGCCAGCAAGGTGCGCGACAGCCTGGTGGTTGTGCAGGTCGGATATTCCTGGCTGTTGATGAGGGCGACGATATCGAAACGGCAGTCGATTTCGCAGCCGGCCGATATCATTATGAACGATGAGTGGAATGCTTCGGACATGAAGAACATCTCGCGTTTTCGTTCGAGGTTGGGGCATTCCGATATAGGCATGGTGATCGGTTTTACTAATCCGACCGTTCCGGGCGAGGGAGCGAGTGAAAAGTTCGATCTGTCGGACCAGCGGAACTGGATGATACGCTGCCCGTATTGCGGACAGAGACAGAAACAGGAATGGCTGCCGGACGATATGTGGAACGAAGACTACCCGCCCTTTATCGTAAAGCGCGGGACACTGCCAAAATTCAAAAGCGAGCTGACCGGCAATCCGGACGAGTATTGCTTTGCGTGCAACCGCTGCCGCCGGGAATTGCGTTACGA
>CAZCLS010000567.1:0-2883 GCA_964499565.1 uncultured bacterium | reverse complement strand
ACTGATGACGATCCCGGTCCTCCGTTAAACGCGAAGGTTAGCGGTCGTGTGCTTCGGTTGCGTACCCCATCCCTGGTATACGCTGTAAAAAAGACCGAGGCTTTCTGTTTGTATTCTTTCTTGGGATCGTTCAGTATTATCGTGCCTGTCGTAACGGTATATTTGACTTGTTTACCGTTAATGACTGCACTGTGTTTCGTTACCGCCTTTTCTTCTTTCTGCTCAACTTGAGGGGTCTCTTTGTCGATTTCCTTGCTTTTCTGCGCTTCTTTGTCTTTCTTGGCCATAATAATCTCCTTTTTTTTCTGCTTTTTCTATGAATTTAAATATTGTATTCTTTTTTACCTTTTACGGCAAGACGTATCATATACAAACAGTTCATTTATGTGCACTCCGCTGTTGGCACTGTTCTTCAGCATGGTTACCCGTATATACCGTGCCGCAACCGGATTGATCGTGTGTGCATACCCTTTTGACGTCGACAAAGCTGTGTTATCACTCATATCTGCCACGGTCTTCCATGATTCACCGTCCTCTGAAACCTCAATGGTATACTGGTAATAACGTTTGTCCCCCCAATACGTGAACATATGCATCCGATCTATCGTATGTACATTTTCAAGATCTACCTGCCACCAGTCAGGATACGGTCCGCCGTTCCAGTAATTGTTCAGTTCCAGTATCCCGTCATTGGCTTTCCCGGGTAGGAAGCGTATATCAGGCTTGCCTGATGAGGCCGGCTTTCCTTGTGCCAGGCTTGACGCCGGTAATAACTCTGCCAGCTCCGACGGTGTTACCGTTCCCCGGTAAATGCGCAGATCATCCAAGCTCGCTGATCCGCGAAATGCCGGGATCTGCCCCGACCGCTGCCCGATCATCCATCCCTGCGCGTCTCCCGGCACAAACCCGTTGCCTTCCAGGGTTTCTCCAACCTGCCTGCCGTTCACATAAAACTGAATTCTTATGGTACTCCCGGGTTTGCCCGGCCGGACATTCACGGCAACATGCGACCAGCGGCCGCGTTGAACACCTGTCTGTTCAGCGGCAACCGAAAATTCTTTTTCCTGCGTCGTCAAGAACAATGCGCCTTCTTTTGTGGAAAATGACCAGGGACTGCTTCCCGGCGCGGCAAGGATCGGAAACTCTTCCCGGCTGATCCCATCCGGTCGTATCCAGCAGGCTATCGTAAATTCAGGCCCCAGTGTATTCATGCACGTGTCTCCATCAGCCCCGAGAAAAACACAGCCCCGGCTGAACGTGATCCCGTAACCGTACGTCAACATATGATCCCATACTGTCCGGGCATCACATCTGCCCCGGTATTCAGCAGTCTGGATCGCGCCGGTTGCTTCCGTGGCTGGTCGCTTGTTGAGTGTTTCGGCATCTTCAAACCTGAAATACCCTATTAATTCTGCCTGCGCCGCTGCAGGCAGGACTAATGCAGATTCCGCCTCTGTCTGTGCTTTCCGCTGTAAGGCACTGTCAGGTATATTCTGTTTGGGTATGCCCGGCCCTTCCCAGGATACCGCAAGAGTATTGTTTTCTGATTTTTTTACGAATGATACGCGAATCGTATGCAGCCCTTTCTTCAGGGGCCGCATTCCTGATTGTTCAGTGCTTGTGCCATCGCTTGACACTACAAGCACGTCTCCGTTATACGGCGTGTTCTCATCAATATACACCATAGCCGGGCAGTCCGATTCCAGGTAAAATGTGTAAAATCCGTCCCGCGGAGCGATAATATATCCTTGTAATGATACACCGCTCCCGACCGGCAGAGCTTCGGATGAAATGGAAATACTCTTCACATCTTCGTGCCGTACATCTAATGCCTGCTGAAAGTCCGCCGGCCGGTGCCATGTTCCTTCCGCGATCCAGCCTTCCAACCCTGAAACCGTATCGGGAGCATATGCCGGATCTATTGGCGAAAGCACAAAATCGCGCATACGGGCATTCACGTCGTAATACCCTTCCTGCAGCGTTGTAATTCCGGCTTTCGGCGCAAGGTCAAGAAAACGTATTATTCGTTCATTTAACCGTTCATTATCTGTTTTATACATGAAATGCGCATGATCGATCTCATTCCGATTTATCTTTGCAGTGCGCCGCTCATGCTCTATGATCGCGTAATCCGGACTTAACCGGCCGATTCTCACTCGCCGCAACAATACCGGGTCGCCCTGCACCGCCTGTTCGGCCTTCTCCCACAATTCATCGCTCTTTGCCAATATATCCTCCGTCAGGTACGGCCAGGGATACATGACATAAATGTCCGCGTGTATATTTTCATTGGTTACTTTGTTAACCAGCATGTCGATATATTCCCGTATATACGGCGCAGCGGCGCCATAATAATTTTCCAGAAATTCATTCATGGCTGTTTCAGGGTTATACTCGACATCCCAGAGCAGTTTGGCTCGCACATACCCGCCGAACGCCGACATCTCGGCATTCACATTCTGGTAATCATCCTGTGTAAACAGTCCCGTTACATGATTATTCCGCAGAAACCGGTAGTTCGGCGCCCAAGTATGATAATTGGGAAACGGTACCAGGTAATGGTGAAAATCCGTCTCATAATTCCATACCCACAGCCGGTTTGATATCTTCGCCCAGGTTTGGATCTGCTTGACAAAATCCCGGTTCGCTTCAAAATCACACGTGTCGAGCGGATGCATGAAGCAGCATTCTATGTTGCATAAAAATATGATCACATTGTCGCGCGGCGTGATCGTTTTCGTCGGATACCGTGTCCAGCGATAGGCAAATGTTATGATCGCGTTACTCGGAAATTCTTCTTCGACCGCTTCGGCCACCCGGTTCACAAAGGTCAGCACCGGCGCCATTGCCGTGCCTTCTTTTTCTGACAGCGCTTTGCAGTTT
>CAZCLS010000566.1:0-2885 GCA_964499565.1 uncultured bacterium | reverse complement strand
ACACCGGCCAATCCTCTGACAGCAAAACCAAAGAAAGACTGGACGGAGTACAAGCCGGGACCTGGGCCGTGGAAAAAGAATGACAAGAACTGGTTTTATGGAGAATTGAAATTCCCGGCAAAACATTGCGGTATAGCCATCGTCGGGACTGAAGCTGAACTTTATATAACAGGGTGGCAGCCGTTCACGTTATGGATAGACGGCAAGGAGATGTTCCGGGAGGAGCATGCCTGGATGGCGACCGGACCGATAGTCGATCCTCTGCCGATCCGGATACAGCCGGGACAAACGCACGCGCTGATCATGTGCGTAGAACCGAGCGAACTGCCGGCGGGGAGCATATCGCTTTCCGTGAAAGTGCAGTCGAAGGTATGCGGAGAGATTGCGATAGAAATGGATGCGGCGGCAGCGCAGCTGGAGCTTGCGGGAGTATTGGAGACAACTAAAGCCGAGAAGGCAGCAGTCGCCGCGGCGGCGGCCTGTTTCAGGGAAGAAGATTTCAGCCGGGGACCCTGGGCGGCGATAACGGAGAGCATCAGAGCCATGGAAACAGCGCTGACTCCCCTATCCCCTAAAGCGAAGGCGTTAACGGTACATCTTCTGGGGCACGCGCACATAGACATGGACTGGATGTGGACGTGGGAAGACACGGTACACTGCATCCGCCGGGATTTCAAGGCTGTTACAGAGATTATGGACGATTATCCTGATGTAACCTTTGTACACAGCCAGGTACCGACCTATGAGGTAACGCGGCAGATGGATCCGGGGATATTCAAAGACACCTGCAAGCGGATAGCGGAAGGTCGCTGGGAGAACGCCGCGGCGACCTGGGTAGAAGGCGACCTGAACATGGCGGAGGGAGAAACGCTGGTCCGGCAGATGCAATACGCGCGGGAGTGGACGCGGAAGCACCTGGGGAACGAGGCGGAAGTTTTCTGGGCGCCGGATACATTCGGACATCCGGGCAACATGCCGCAATTAGCGGTATCAGGCGGCTTCACATCCTATTTTCAAATGCGCTGCAATCCGGGCGAATATAACAATTGGCCGGTGCGGCTATGGACCGGGATAGACGGAACCGTCATCCTGGCATTATCGAAAGTCTACAGTGACGACCTGGTACCGGCGGCGACAATGCACACGCTGCTGGAGAATCTGCGATTCGGCATACACAACAGTCTGCATGTATGGGGCATCGGCGACCATGGCGGTGCGATGTCACGGAAGCAGTTAGGGATACTGGAAACGTACCGGCACAAGCCGTTGATGCCTGAATACCGGTTCAGCACGGTTAAGGATTACTGCGCGGCACTGAAGCGTGATAAAGCGGTGCTGCCGGGCAACCAGGGAGAGACCTACAGTTTATTTGAAGGCTGCTTTACGACCCACGCGGAAATCAAGCGGTACAACCGGCTATGCGAGAACATGCTGCTCGACGCTGAAGCGCTGGCAGCGATGGCGGGCCGGGACCGCACCCGGGCATTGCGCGAGGGATGGATACCGGCCTTGTTCAATCAGTTTCACGATATCATCGATGGTTCATCAACGCACAACTCGTATACCGACGCGTACACCAGGGCGGAAGCGTCCTGCGCGACAGCGGGGAAAGTATGTAATGAATCGGTACACGCGTTAACCGTGCAAGAGCGCGGGTATAAAGGGGTGAGTCTGTTGAATCCGCTCGGATTTCCGCGCACGGAGCCGGTCAGGACGAAACTACCGAAGTCAGTGGCAGCCCTGCAGGATAAGGAAGGCACGATTATACCGGTACAGCACAGTCAAAGCGAGAGTATATTTATCGCGGAAGATGTGCCTGCTTTCGGCTTGAAAGGGTATGAGTATCTGACAACCGTACCGAAAGGCACGGTTTGTCAGCCTTCGGCAGTAGATGTGCGGGAACATATGATAGCAATTGAAACGAACTATGCCCGAATTCAGATTTCACGCAAGTCGGGCATCATCAGTTCATACTATGACAAGCAGCTCAAGCGTGAACTGGTCTCATACGGGCTGATACGTTACATGACCTGGGAAGCGGCGCGAAGGGATTTGGGGATAAATGTATTTCAGATCATAGACGAGAGTCCGGTAGCGGGATCGGCGTGGTTGATCAATGATATACAGCGTGAAGAAAACCTTGTTCAGGGAGCAACGGTTGAGGTAAAAGAGCAGGGGCAGGTATTCACGCGGATACGAGTGAACCATACAGTCCGGTCTTCGCGCATAACCGAAGATATTATTATCTACAATGACTATAACCGGATTGATTTCGACCTGGAAATCGACTGGCGCGAGCGGGGCTCGCGGGAAAAAGGTGTACCGCAACTGAAGCTGTCGTTCGCAGCCGGTATGCGCAAAGCGCAAAGCCGGTCTGAAGGACCTTTCTGCGTGACTGAACGCCCGGCGGACGGGATGGAGTATCCGACCCAGAAATTCGTTTCATTATGCGGGGAGGATTATGGATTCACGGTGCTGAACGACAGCAAGTACGGCTACGACGCACTGGGCAGCCGGCTGCGGATGACACTGCTGCGGAACGCGTGCGATCCGGATCTTGATTCGGACAACGGGATACACCGGATCAAGCTGGCATTCATACCGCATCCCGCCAATCCAGTGAACGCGGACCTGGTACGGGTGGGCATGGGCTTCAACCGGCCGGTGAAGACGGCGGTGAACAGAAAGCCGAAAAGTACGGCCGCAAACGGGTTCCGGATAGAAGGCAGCGAAACGATTGTCTGCACGGCCCTGCGCAACAACGAAAATCGGGATGGGATAGTTATTCGTTTGTTTGAAACGAGCGGAACGGAACAAACGGCGACCGTGTATCCCGGTATAGCAGGCAGCAGAATCAGAGAGATAGATTTTACGGGCAAGGAACA
>CAZCLS010000565.1:0-2892 GCA_964499565.1 uncultured bacterium | reverse complement strand
TATGAACTCTTTCGTTAAATCATATGACCGGGTCGGTCCCGTTTCATTTGTGCGCTGCCGCCAGGCTAAACGCATTGTTCTCTCGCTTCGTCCCTTTAAAGGTATCAGGGTCTCCCTTCCCTGGCGTTGCTCTTTTCCAGCCGCCGAGCAATTTCTCCTCTCCCGTACCGATTGGATTATCGCCAATCTCCATGCCGTAAAAACCGCTGAAAATCAGTTGACCGCATTGCCAGGTGAATCTCTTGCGATCGATATTGTCGCCGTAACATCCCGTCTCGCCGATCGCCTGAATTTCCTTTCCCGTAAATTCAGCCTCCCCTACACTAAAATTTCTTTCAGAAATCAGAAAACGCTCTGGGCCAGTTGCTCTCACACTAATACTATCAGCC
The DNA here is from genome assembly GCA_964499565.1 of uncultured bacterium. GTDB lineage: Bacteria > Auribacterota > UBA3054 > UBA3054 > CAZCLS01 > CAZCLS01. The sequence continues at coordinate 2,503 of CAZCLS010000565.1, read as the reverse complement.
TCAATATCCAGCTCTGCCGCCTGCCTGACTCTCTGATTGATTATGTCCTCCTGCACGAACTAGTTCACACTCGTATCAAAAACCACAGCTCCCGTTTCTGGAAGGAATTATCCCGCCTGCTCATAAATGCCCGCGACCTTGACCGGGAGCTCAAATCCCACCACCTTAAAGTCCTGCGCTGACAGCTTTGTTGCGCTTTCAGTCGGATGGCGTTAACCTGACATTGATCGGCGGAAGCTCTTTAGCTTTGATCGGTACCAGCTGTATGTCGTCATACCAGGCTGTCCCGGTTACCGGATACGCCTCTTTTCCCAGACTGGCACATATCGTTATCGTCTTATGCTGCCACGTGTTGAATGGCGTTATCAGATAGTTCCAGTCATTCGAACCGGATAGAAATGTGCTGAATGTCTTCGTTTCAAGTACTTCAAGCCCCGCCCCGGTGTCAGTAAACGGTTCTATCGACTCGACGTTTTCCGTTTTTATCCTGCCGCATAACAAATATAACTGGTTTTGCCTGACTTTTACTGTTTGCCCTATTCTTATTACTGTCCCGGTTAACGAGCTTAGCTGCAATGATGACCTGCCTTCATATGCCGACCGCGGGTCAACTCGTATTACTGTCTGCGTGTCTGCCCGTGTATATAATTTCCACGGATTGGCTTTGTGCGCGGTTGTTTCAAATGATCCGTTGCTGACGCGATTGTACCGCTTGCGTTCCGGTGTGACAAAATCAGGACAAAAAATCCGAAACTGTTCGCGGATCGTTCCATATTTCCAGGCAGCTTCGCCCAACCCGGAAAACTGTTTGTTTTCTTCAGGTATGGTGCCGTTCAGAAATGCTTTGTACCAGTCTTTCCAGCCGTTATCATGTTTAAAGCCATAATTATCTGCCCCATGCAACCCTCCGCGCGGCAATCGCAACCTCCGTTGTCCGTAAAATCCTTCCAGCTGGTGCAGCCATTCATGGATAAACACTTCTGTAATCTCATTCTTTCGTGTCCATTGTTCAGGTTCCATATAGGCTACACAGGTGTATCCGCAATATCGCACCCCCTCAGTCGGACCGATGGCCCAACCGAAGCCTCCGTTGATTTCTCCCGGCTTCCAGTAAATGAATACACCATCATATGCTCCTAATTTGACATAGCGTTGTATATCTTCCCGAACATCCGATGGGCTGACCCAGTAGCCTGTCGGCGACGGGCTTACCGTCCTAAGCGGTATATCCGATACAACTACGTCAGCATCCCATTGTATTCGTCCGTCCGTTAAACGTGATATCCAGTATGGTGTGTAATTTTTGAATGCCTGTGATACTGCCGATATGTCCTTCGTCCGCATCCGCTCCTTTATCGTCCGGCCCTCATAGTCTATCTCCGAAAAGCGTTTGATAATTAGCAGTGTGCGAAATACTAACGGTTCGGTTGCCGCTTGTGCAAGCTGTATTCCGGCTATTACTGCTAATACCAGTATCTTCATAATCATTCGATTGTTATTGTACTGTTTCTATGGATTTCCGCTGTCATTACTAGTATAGTCCGCGGATCGAGATGTGTCAATAGCGTTATGTTACCTGTACCATGGGTAATGGTAACCTTACGCTATCGCGGCTATCGCCTTAAAGCAGGTTGCAATATCTGTGTAGCGTTGGCTGCTGAAATGATCCAGGGGGGTGAATCCGTCATTTATTATGATCAATTTTCCTCCGTTATCAAGAGTGTAAAACGGGATCGATGCAGCCGGCTGCACTACCAGCGATGTGCCGACTACCAGCATCAAATCTGCTTTCCCGGCCAAGTCGATTGCCTGTTCAAGTGTCTCTTCGGGCAGCATTTCTCCAAAAAAAGTAATGTCGGGCTTTATCAATCCCCGGCACGCGCACCGCGGAACCATGTCATTCTGAACCTGCTCCCGTATCCACTCATACGTGTATTCTTTTCCACAACTCAGACAGTGATGATGCCAGGGTGATCCGTGTATCTCATACACCATGTGCGAACCTGCTTTCTGGTGCAGCATGTCTATATTCTGGGTGATTACCCCTTTTACTTTGCCGGCCTGCTCCAGCCGCGCGCATTCTGTATGTACTATGTTCGGCTGTATTTCCCGGTCGCTGTATATCAGTTCTTTCGCGTTGGCATAATAATACCCGGGGTCCTTGTAAAAGTATTCCAGATTGAATATCTTGTCTGCATCGTATTTTGTGTATAATCCACTTTTACCCCTGAAATCAGGCAATCCGGAAAGTGTCGATACACCCGCTCCTGTAAATACAACCATCTTCTGTGCTTTCGCTATGGCAGTGATCAATGTGTTCATGTCTATCCTTGCTTATCGTGTTGTTTCAATTGCCAGTAGCGTATTATACCATATGTATGTACTACTCAATCCTGTTTATGCTACAATAGTCAATACGTGAAATAACATTGAACCCTAAAACCCTGAACCCTGAACCCTGAACCCTGAACCCTGAACCCTAACCATCAACCATCAACCATCA
>CAZCLS010000564.1:0-2895 GCA_964499565.1 uncultured bacterium | reverse complement strand
AGCAGTCAAAAAGAAAAAATAAGAGGAGGAACGGAAATAATCAAGACCTGACCCCGGGGTGGTGGTGGGGTAGCCTTGGGGCAGTGGTAATAGTTGCTTTTTTGTTTTTCATATGCTACACTATAATAATCTACTAAGTATCTGCACTAATATACGTTTATTGTGGATAACCTATCAGCAGAAGGAGGAAGTATGAAACTCAATCAGATTATTTTAGTCAGTATGTTATTGTGTCTGAAGGTATTGGCGAACACGGTATCCTTAGTTCCTTTACCCGTTGATGAGGCAGGCAAAGCGCGGACCAGGTGTGCTTCGTTATGCGGTCAGGGAAATTCACTGTATTTCACACGGTACTGGGCTAATGTGCTTCCCGGAACCACCTGTCTTTTCTATTCGATAACAGGAGGAGACACAATAGGTAACTGGACCTATCTGGAACCTATCCCCAAATATGTGCAGGAACCGCCAACTTGGTTTTCCACGAATATTATGACTGATTGGGCAGGTGATGGTTTGAGTGCAGGTATGCTGAGCGGTGAACCGTATTTATTTATGTTCGGTTCGGTACCGAAAGGAGGTACGGGAGAAGATATTAACCGGGATTTATTCGGATACAATATTACCGCAGGAACTTGGCATGTAGTGACAAACCGCTATGACACGGGAGGCACTGACGGTGCATGCACCTTTGTGGCAACCGACAGCATATATGGTTACTGGAAAGGCTGGACACCTATGCAGCGCTGGGTATGGGACAAGAATGGAAATGGGATTGTCCAGCAGCAGACTGTTGGAGCGGCAGCGCTTCATCCGATTGACGGTACAGCGGTAGGAGATTTTGCACTATATGCAATATTTTCGCCAAACCAACCGCAAGGGCGCCTTGTATCAATTATGAAAGGTGGATTAACGGTAGTAAATCTGCCAAACCTGCCGTTTAATCTGGGGATGGGATGCGCGATAGAGTATGTGCCGGCAGCCTATACATTGTCAGGTAATGATGAAGTATGGGTACTGCGGGGTGGCAGTGGCGACAATTCGGGCGACGGTCAAGGGAATAACACGCCCACAAAAGATGTAGCAGTCATAGAAATAGCAACGAACGCGACATCGGTCCAGGTACTTGGAACACGGACGTTTCCGCTGCCGTTCAATACGGGTGCGGAAGGTGCGGATATGGCCCGGGTTGAAGACAAGATGTATTTCCTCCGGTATGATGGAGCAATTGATCCGGAACTGTATTTTATACCGACGACGTATTATGTGCAGGATCCTAATCCGGGACCATGGCCGTTAAATGGCAATAACAAGCAGCGCCAGGGATATTATACAGGTGGAACAGATATGACGGCGGGATATCTTGTCTGGACAAATACAATGCAAGTTGGCATGGGCATCTGGGGAAGTGGCGTGTCTGACGAGAGTAAATATTATATATGCCTGGATGCGAATCCGCCGACCCAACCATATGAGCTTGTGGCGCTTGACTTGGATAACGGGTTGATGGTCTGGGCTGCTGACCTGGATGACTGGGTAAACGGCACACCGGCGATCTCGGCTGACAGGATTTATTCGGGAGACAATGCCGGCAATCTCTATTGTTATGATAAAACGGCAGGCACAAATATCTGGAAAACGTTTCTTGCAACCGGTGACTGTAATGGCGGAATGCTATTGAGTGGCGGGCGCTTGTATGCAGAACTAAATTCCGGGACGACAGGCGGTTTGTACTGTGTCGATGCCACTACCGGAGCAATACTCTGGTTGAATCCTTATATAAACTCAGGAAACTGGGGTGGGAACGGTCCATCGATGAGCCCCGATTTAAGCACAATATATGTTCATACTGAAGATGGCCGTATTAAGGCGATCAATACTGAAACAGGAACGTCATTATGGACATATACGTTTGGCAGCGGATTAGGAGGGCAGGAACCAATCGTTGCTGATGACGGATCACTGTATTGTATATTCGGCGGAATACAGAATGCGAATGATGTGGTTATAAGCTTTGCGCCTGACGGCACAACGAACTGGGTTTATGATTTTGGTATGAATGAAGCGTTGAGCCATGGGGGATACGCGCTAAGTCCAGACGGAGCAACACTGTATTGCAGCCGCCGAAGCGCCCAGGGCGCTAACGGGATAGGACTGACGGCGATCGAAACCGCGACAGGACTGATGAAATGGCAGGTTACCTGCGGAGACACGCGGGGTGGTTGTGTAGTCACCGCACCGGGGGATATCGTAGTTGGAGCATTTGAAACCAGCGGCGGTGTCGCGGCGAAAGGCATTAAGGATGAAGGGAGCTATGGTCGAATACTATGGTCAGTGCCGTTTGATGACGCGGGTGGCAGTCATACCTGGCCGACAGTATTACCGAACGGTGATGTGATAGTCGCGGGAGACGCGGGAGTAATAGCCCGGATAGGTGTTACGAATTATCCGGCAATCGGCTGGTGCAATCTGCAATGGCCGTACAATCTGACCGTGGTAGTAACCGGCGGGGTGGCAGGAGTCACGGATAAAGTATACGGTCAGGTTTGGATTGACGGAATAACATCACAGCCGGGACCGACGCCGGATTTGACAGCCTGGATCGGCTGGGGTCCGACCAACGAATTGCCGGATCAATCTTCCTGGACTTGGCAGGCGACGGAATTCAATGTAAATTCCGGCAACAATGACGAATTCTGGACCAACATTGTTGTAGCCGGAACGACAATGGCAGGGGAGTACGGGTACTGCTATAAATACCAGTATAGTCCCGAGTCAGTAATCGGAGAAATTGTGTATGGCCAAAAAGATGGACCTCACACAATCAGCACTTTAGATCCAGTCCAGTATGGCATACTGGGAGTAGTGCCGGAACCGGGCTGGATTCTTATGCTGATC
>CAZCLS010000563.1:0-2905 GCA_964499565.1 uncultured bacterium | reverse complement strand
AGGTCTACGCCGCCGGCTGTTATTATCGCTTCTTTAAGAGACCGGTAGCCGGTAACGGTCAGGCGAAATTGTTTCAGCCATTCGATCAGCCGTTCACGTTCCGGAGTCGTCAGGCGGCTGACCGGTTTTTCCTGATCGAGCCCGGACAGGTCCGCGCAGACCGGCACGAGTGTGCGGGGCAGGAGATGCTGCAGCAGGGTTTTGATTTTGCGTTTGCCGCAATCGACTGTTTCACGCTGCAGGCGAGCTCTAAGTTTCTCGCTGTCCAGGGCCGGTTTCAGATCAATTACTACTTCAACCGTTTGCCCGGCGTCGCGGGCGTCAACAGCCTGTTTGCTGAGCGTCAGAACCACCGGACCGGAGAGTCCGAAATGAGTGAAGAGCATTTCCCCGAATTCCGCGGCTTGTTTGCGTCCGTTAATCCACAACTGCATTTCGATATTCCGCAGACTGAGTCCCTGAAGCCGTGCGGCATACTCCCCTGCCGTTTCAAGCGGAACAAGCGCCGGTCGGGTCGGGACAATGGCATGACCGGCCTGGCGTGCCAGGCGATAGCCGTCGCCGGTAGATCCGGTAGCGGGATAGGACGCCCCACCGCAGGCTATGACAACCGCCTTAGCGGAGATGCTTCTGCCATCGACTGTTTGAACACCCCCGACAGCATCTTCATGAATGAGAAGCTTGCTGACCGCGGTCGAGCATGAAAGGGATGCGTGCTGACCGGCTACCCAGCGCACGAGCATATCGGTGACATCCTGCGCCCTGTCACTCACGGGAAAAACGCGGTTGCCTCTTTCAGTTTTACATGTAACACCATTCTCCTCAAAAAAGGCGACAAGATCATTGTTGCAGAACCGGAACAGAGCCTGGCGCAGAAACAGGCCGTTGGGCCCGAAATGGGCCAGGTGCTCTTCAAGCGGGACAGCGCTAGTAAGGTTGCAGCGGCCTTTGCCGGTAATGTCAAGTTTACAGCCCGGCCGGTTCATTTTTTCCAGCAGAAGCACTGATGATCCCCGCCCGGCAGCCCGGCCGGCGGCCATCAAACCCGCCGGACCCGCGCCAATTACGATGACATCATAGGTGTCTGTTTGTTGAATCATACTATCCGGCAGGATATAGCGTTACGAACAATGACGTGAAAGCGCAAACATAGCCACGCCCGCGGCTACCGACGCGTTAAGGGAATTGATATTCCCTTTTTGCTCTATTCGCGCGACATAATCGGCGGCATTAATAATATAGTGCCCGACTGATGCATCCTCTCCGCCAATAACAAGCAGGAGTTTGGCGCATTCGGCCAGGGCGCTGTCATGGATGTCAACCGTGCCTTTGCCATCGAGCACAACCACGCTGAACCCGGCATTTTTAGCTGCGCGCACATACGCATTGGCAGCCATGTCGCGGCATACATTGAGGAATTCAGACGCGCCGGCGGAAGCTTTAACCACGGAAGGATATATCTCCGGCACGCCGCGCACGGGCAGCATGACACCTTCGTACCCGAAGATGTCGGCGCTGCGCAGTATCGCTCCGACATTATGCGGGTCTTCGATATTATCCAACAGGAGCAGCAGATTTTTCTCCAGCAGTATCGCAGCGGGGACATAGGGATACGGGCTGCATTCCAGGACAACGCCCTGATGTTCACGTGAATTGCAGAGGGAGATCAGCCGCCCCTTTTCCACCCGTGAAACAGGAATGGTATGCTTCTGGAGTAATCCCGACAGCTTTACCAGGCGCGGATTGGTGCCTGACGACGCGTTCAGGTATGCGTGGTATACGCGTCTGCGCGACGCGCGAACTACCTCGAACGCGGGATTAAGCCCATACACGTATTCTTTTTCAGCAGTGTTCATGATTGAGTGTTTCGGGGAAGAGCATATGATCGGCAAACAGCATCTGAAAACCGGGATCGGCGGCTAAGTCGACATGCCCGGCCGTCGCGGCGATCTGTTCGGCGCGGCGGCGACAATCGAGAGATACCAGGACGCGTTTAGCGCCGGTAGAGGCGGCATTACCGATAAATGAAATGTTTGATATAGGAACATCCGGCAGCAATCCGATCCGGCGCGCCTGCACCGGACGCAGATAATTACCGAAAGCTCCCGCCAGGTATATGGTTTTAACATCTTGCAGGGTTTTGCCCGAATGAACCAGCAGTATGGCTGCCGCGGTAGCTATCGCTCCCTTGGCAAGCTGAACTTCCCGGAAGTCCTTCTGAGTCAGATACAGCAGCTCCGGAGTGGTTTGCCCGCGATGAAAACTGTCGACTGCCGGATTAAAAAGCAGAAAGGCATTTTGCCCGTTTGATGAAACGATGCGCTGCTTCAGCCATTCAGGCGTATCTGCCGCCAGTTCGTCCGGGTCGACTAGACGGCCGGTATAATCCAGAATGCCCCAGTCCAGCAGTGCCGCTGTAGCATCGATCAAACCGGTTCCACATATCCCGAGCGGCGGTTGCTGTTCAATTACATCGAGCTGGATTCCTTCGCGTGTAATTCGCACATGTTCAATCGCGCCCGGGGCACCGTGCATGCCGCATGAAATTCCGCGGCCTTCAAATGCGGGACCGGCCGGGGCAGAAGTCGTTATACAGGTTCCATCACACCCCAGGGCAACTTCACCGTTCGTACCCACATCGATGATCATAATACAATTTTCCGAGTGATCCATATCCACTGCCAGCATGCAGGCTACCGTATCGCCGCCGACAAAGCCGCCGATAACCGGAAAGGAATAGACTGGAACGTTAAGACTGATACCTATGTCCGCCGCCGCCGCCATGCGCGATTCGCGGAACACAGGCTCGAAAGGCAGAACCGCCAGAGTATCCATCGGTTCCCGATGCAGAATATGCAGCATAACCGTATTGCCGGTCACCGTAATCTCTCCGATTGTTTCCGGT
>CAZCLS010000562.1:0-2906 GCA_964499565.1 uncultured bacterium | reverse complement strand
GGGTGCTACTTGGGGACGCAGGGGTTAGTTCAAGCACGGATTTTAATCTGTGTGTTTGAGTTCAAACTCGGCGTGTTTTAAGAGGATATCGGCTTCGAGATTGTCGGGTTGGAGTTCGACGCAGCGTTTTAACGATTCTTTCGCTCCGGCAAAATCTTCTTTGGCAAGCTGAACTTCACCCAGCAGCTGGTAGGTATCGGCATGCGACGGCTCGCAGATGACAGCCCGTTTGAACATATCTTCGGCCGCGTCCAGGCGTTCCCACTGGTAATACAGGATGCCCAGGTTCATATGGGCGTCATGGCGACCGGGATCGAGTTTAATACAGTAGCGATGGAGGCGTTCGGCTTCGTTATAATCACCCAGGTCGTGCATCACGCAGCCAAGGTCGGTATAGGCTTCAGCAAAAGCCGGGTCATATTCAATCGACTGCTCAAGCAATTCGCGTGCTTTTTTGCTCTGGCCGGTCATGTAATACGTCCAAGCCAGACCGTCGAGGGCGCGGGCATTATTGGGGGAGGCCTTATCGGCCTGGACAAACCATTTTCGGGCCTCATCCGGATTGCCTTCTTCGATCATCCGGTTGCCTTGGGTCATGCATTGTTCTAAAGAAGCTTGTTCCATTTCAGGTATTGCCATAGGGGTTCTGATTGTATACTCTATTATACCATGAAACCGGTTCAAGATTAAAATAATTCCTGCTGTTCCTTGCGGCGGTCATCTTTGCTCTTTTCTCCGGAGACACATTCACCACTTGCGGAGGCAGGAGAAATGGCGGCAGAGGTTTCTTTATAATCCTGGTCGCTGCCAATTAGTTCCTGAAACTGTTCCCAATTCAGGATAGTGACGCCCAGGGACCTGGCCTTCTCGACTTTTGAGCCGGGATTTTCTCCGGCCAGAACGTAACTTGTTTTCGAACTGACACTACTGGAAGCTGAGCCGCCATATTTTCTGATCAGGGCTTCGGCATCATCGCGGGAGACACTGGGGAGGGAACCGGTCAGGACGAATGTTTTGCCAGATAGCAGCTGAGGGAGAGAATCGGAAGAGTATTCCGGTTTACCGAACGAGACGCCGGCGGCGCGCAATTTTTCGACAACCGCCTGGTTTTTTTCGTTACTGAAAAACAAACCGATAGATTCGGCAACTTCCGGCCCGACATCGGGAACTTCCCGCAGCCGTTCGGCGGGCGCAGCCATCAGGGCGTCAAGGTCGCCGAATTCTTTAGCGAGGAGCCGGGCTGTAGCCGACCCGACGTTACGGATGCCTAATGCGTTGATCAGGCGGGCAAGAGGTTGGTCTTTACTTTTCTCAATATTCTTGAGCAGATTACCAGTCGATTTTTCTCCGAAGCGGTCCAGGCCGGTCAGCTTGTCAGCCTGTAAATAGTATATATCACCGGCATCTTTCACCAGGCCCGCGTTCACCAGTTGGGTAATGAGCATAGAGCCCAGGCCTTCGATATCCATGGCGTCGCGGGCGACAAAATGTTCCAGGGAGCCTTTTACCACGGCGGGACAGGCGATGTTTTCGCAGACAACATAGGCGCTTTCGCGATAGCGTGCAACCGGGCCGCCGCATTCCGGACAAAGGGCAGGTTCGCGGATTTCTTTTTCCTCGCCTGTCCGTTTTTCCTTGAGGGAGCAGACCACATAGGGGATAATTTCTCCGGCTTTTTCAACGATAATATAATCGCCTTCGCGAATATCTTTACGGGCCACTTCATCAAAATTATGTAAAGTAGCGCGAGCCACCGTGGTACCGGAGAGATGGACCGGCGAAAAATTCGCGACGGGAGTGATAATGCCCGTGCGGCCGACCTGGTATTCGACGCGTTCGAGTTTGGTGGTAGCCTGCTCAGCGGGAAATTTATAGGCGATAGCCCAGCGGGGATACTTTGCCGTAGCGCCCAGGCGGGCCTGTTCATCGGTAGCATTAACCTTTACAACCATGCCGTCGGTATCAAAACCCAGTTCCTTGCGTTTCACCTGCCATTCATTACAGTAATCCATGACCGCGTCAATACCGCGGCAGAGTTTGACGGGAGAAGAAACGGGAATGCCCCAGGATTTGAAAGCGGCGAGCATATCGCTGTGGGACGAGAATGCGGAAGAGTCACCGGCGCCGTAGCAGACGAAGGTGAGGCCGCGGGCAGCGGTTATTTTAGGGTCCAGGACTTTTAAACTGCCTGCGGCGGCATTACGGGGATTAGCAAACAGGTTGTCACCGGCCTGCTCTTTTTCCTTGTTCAGGCGTTTGAAGGCGGAGTGGGGCATATAGACTTCGCCCCGGATTTCGAGCAAGCCTTGCGGGGCGGAGCCGGCCAGGCGCAGGGGAATAGTGCGGACCGTGCGGAGATTGGCGGTTACATCATCACCCGAGGTACCATCACCGCGGGTAGCTCCGCGCAGGAAGGTTCTGTTTTCATACTGGAGAGCAACGGCTAAGCCATCGTATTTGAGTTCTACAACGTACTCGACATTCGCGGTATCGAGAATACCCATTACGCGCTGGTCAAATGCTTTCAGGTCATCGAACGAATACGTATTATCCATAGAAAGCATGGGAACGGCGTGACGCACGGAAGAAAAGCCGTCAACAGGTTGTTCACCGACTCTCTGGGTTGGGGAATCAGGGCTAACCAGCTCGGGATACTCAGCTTCAAGGTCACGCAGCTCCTTGGTCAGCCGATCATACTCACGGTCGCTGATTTCGGGGGCGTTTTCCACAAAATATTTGTAGTCGTGATAACGAATTGTTTCGCGCAGTTCTTCAATACGCTGCTCTGGAGATGAAGCGGTCATAGTGCCAGGTAAAAGATTAGAAAAAGCAAGAGTCAAAACCACTGATAGTATAGCAAAACGGGCTGTGAAATGACAGATATAAGAGCTCATGCGGTTACCTCC
>CAZCLS010000561.1:0-2922 GCA_964499565.1 uncultured bacterium | reverse complement strand
ACCTGGGTTTGTGACCAGAGGGCAATGGACCTGACTAACAAAGATTCAATCTATATGCATCCTCTTCCGGCCGACCGCGGCCGGGAAGTTACGGACGAAGTCATTGACGGACCGCATTCGGTCGTGTATGACGAAGCGGAGAACCGGCTGCATGTGCAGAAGGCACTGCTTTCATTAGTGATGGGAGGGGTTGAGGGGTGATGGTTGAGGGGTGATGGTTGATGGATGATGGATGATGGATGATGGAGTCGTTAGGGTTCAGGTTTCAGTGAGCCGATGTCCGATGTCCGATGTCCGAGAGCCGAGAGCCGAGAGCCGAGGGCCGAGAGTAGCACCCGCAGCTCCGAGGCGGGTGGCTTGTTTACATACACGTATACGCTGAACATTCGGTTTCTATTCACGCTGAAGCGTGTACTCCAACACCGTATGCAGCCGTTGGAGTCCAGCCTTCAGGCTGCTTTTTTTGATTTTGACATCTGTACGCCAGCACGCTCTTGCTTCCTTCTTTGTCTGATGTCTGATTACCGATCACCGATTACCGATTACTGAATACCGAATACCGATGTTGGGGTGTGATAACTTAGGGTTTGCGGAATAGACCACCGTTTTGGGACAAACGGTGGCTACTACGAAGGCCGTGCAATCATGCTTGATAGTTGTAAGCTCTAAGGCTCTGGAGGGTGGACCGTCCACGGCCACCATTGTGTTCCGTGAGTTGCGGTTCGAGGACCGAAAGTAGCACCCGCGGCTCCGAAGCGGGTGCTTTTTTCCGCACAAACAGAAACCCCGAGCACCAGCACACGCTTTTCCCAACCTCCCAACCTCCCAGCCTCCCAAGCTGGCACAAAGGCCGGTGCGGACGTCAGCCCTGCACATATAAAAAAAGGTATTGTCCCTTGACACGCAGACAATAATGGAGTACAATATATTAACGAATATGTTAATTATGTGTACTTATGAAAAATTACCGGAAACTTGCTGCTATTGATCAGCTGTACTTTGGATACCAGGAACTGGCCCGCGCATTGGAGATCAGTGTCGCGGCCGCCAGAGTTACCGCGGTCCGCTATGTCAAGCAGGGATTCCTGGTGCGGTTGAAACGAAATGTGTATGTGCGCCGGGATCGCTGGGAACATCTTGCCACACCAGAGTTGTTCATATTAGCTAATGTGGGGCAGTCGCCGTCGTATGTGTCATTACTATCCGCTCTCAGTTATTACGAGATATCGACCCAGATGCAGCGCGGATTTGTGGAATCGATAGCGGTGCAGCGCACAACGACCCTGGAGGCTGATGGCATAGTGTTCAGTTACTTTAAAGTCAAGCCGGAAGTATACACCTGTTTTTCACGACAGAACGATTTTTTCATAGCGACACCGGAGAAGGCGTATGTTGACGCGGTGTACCTGACCTGGTGCGGGAATTACCGTATAGATCAAACAGCCCTGGATTTGAACAAACTCGAGATACGTCGAATCAAGGATATTGGCGGACAGTATCCGGAGAAATTCAGAAACTACCTGAAAAAAACACTATGAAAGATTTTGCCCGGCACGAACTGTTTGAAATCGAGGTTTTGCGGGAACTGAAGAACCGCAGACTGCTGAATCCCTTCATCTTCTGCGGCGGCACAATGCTGCGGTTGTGTTATGAACTCAACCGGTATTCTGTTGATCTTGATTTTTTCCCGATGCAGGAGATTGACCCCCAAGATTTTCTGCAGAACCTTACAACGGTTCTGGCTGGCCGCTATGACATTACTGATGCGGCCCACAAGCAGAATACCGTTTTATGCGAGGTGCGTTCGCCTGATTATCCCCGGCGCCTCAAGCTCGAATTCCGCATGCAGGTCACTCAGTACGAGTGGCAGCAACGCATAGCGTTCTCGCGATATGGAACCATCCAGGTGATCCTGAAGGTAATAACCCTGGCTGAAGCGCTGCGAATGAAAGTGCGGGCTGCGCTGGATCGTAAGATTATCAGGGACTTTTTCGACATTGAATTTCTCCTGCGCCGCGGAGTAGCATTGCACATAAGCACGGAGACCCGGAAAGAATTATTACGAATTATGCGAACATTTACCCGGCGCGATTTTTCAACAGTTCTGGGGTCACTGCTTGAGAAAGAAGAGCGGGCATATTACATCGAACATGGGTTCGTGTATTTGAAATTAAAACTGGAAAGCGACGACTGGAATGCAGGATGAACACGTGATAGTATGGTGTAGGACAGTTTTTCGGGAGTGACCGAAGGGACCTAAACGACCAAAAGGACCAAAAGGACATTTTTGCCGGGATGATTGCTTCTCCTGGTTGTTTTATTTTCAGCCTGAAGGCTGGACTCCAACGAGCGGATGCAGGGGTGGGAGGCCGCTTCCATACGGGCGATTGTGGGCCTTGTTCCGAGAGCAGACGGCAGAGAGCAGAGGGCAGAGGGCTGTGGGCAGTGCGTTGGTTTGGGTTTTGATAGCTTGGGTTTGTGGAATAGACCACCGTGTGGGACAAACGGTGGCTACTCCTCATGGTTCATGCTTGATAGTTGTAAGCTCTAAGGTTCTGGAGGGTGGACCGTCCACGGCCACCATTGTGTTCCGTGAGTTGCGGTTCGAGGACCGAAAGTAGCACCCGCGGCTCCGAAGCGGGTGACTTTTTCAACACAAACAGAAACTCCGAACCCCAGCACACGCTTCCCAGCCTCCCAACCTCTCGTCCGACACGTCTGACCAGTCCGACCAGTCCGACCAGTCCGACCAGTCCGACCCAAGCACCCAAGCACCCAAGCACTGAAGCACCGAAGCACTGAAGCACCGAAGCACTCAAGCACCGAAGCACTCAAACACCCATCAATAGGTTTGAATTTCGCGGAGGGCGACACCGACTTTTACGCGTTTGACCGTTCCTTTGAACCGGATGGAAGAAAGTC
>CAZCLS010000560.1:0-2926 GCA_964499565.1 uncultured bacterium | reverse complement strand
CCATCATCCATCATCCATCAACCATCAACCATCATCCATCATCCATCATCCATCACCCATCACTGAGAGACTTCCCATTCCAGGATACCGATGGCTGTGCGGTTGGAGGTGGTGATGTCCAGTTTGAGCGCGTCGGTTAGAACGGGTTTGAAACGGACGGTTGTGAAGTCATCTTTGACAACCGTGTAGGGATTGATATTCTCCACCGGCTGCCATGCGCCGTTGGTACGGTACAGCACCTGCCAGTCGGCTGGGAAGCGGGTGGCGCCGAAGCCGGTATCGTCAAACCAGAAGACCCTGACAGTCGAAACTGTTTCGGGTTGTTTGAAGTCGTATTGGACCCAGTACTTTTCTCCCCGTTGCGGCCAGGTGCAGTACAGCCCTTTAGTGTTATCATCCGAGGTTTGGGGGACTCTCTGGTCATTGAGAGCGGCAATACCTTTTACGCTTTTGGCGCTGACCGTGCTTTCGGAGGCGATCGTCGGGACCGGGTCGAGTAGAACGGTTTTGACCGAGTCGGGCAACCAGACCGACATGCGGCATTGCTCGCGGTTGGCCCGGGTATAATAGGGAACCAGGGTAAGGGGACAGGGGGATTCAACTAAGCTGACGCGGTCAGTGCCGCGCTGGACTTCAACCGCCGTGCCGTGCAATGTCATCACACCACCCAGCAGGTTTGTAGCGAAAACAGGTTTGATGGCAGCATTGCTTTTAACATACAGTCTGCGAATATCAACCGGGTTATCAACCTGTTCGGCACAGAACACAACCGGACCGCGTTCAAACGCGACCAGGCCGGCATCATGTTCAACCTTTGAATTCGCTTTCACTCTGCGGACAGGCATGGGAAAATCGATTTCAAGGGTGTCACCATCCTGCCAGGCCCGGGTAAAGGAGGCGAACCCGTTTTCGGCAGTAAAAGAGATCGATTTACCGTTCAGTTTGAATTGCGGGCCGGGATTTTTGCCGGGATTTTCATAGAAATAAAGGTCGGTCGGAACGGGCTTGTTCTGCACCCAGCCGGGTACTCTGACTGCTAACGTAAACTCGGTCGTTTCAGGCATAGAAAGTGTTGAGACGATAGTGCCGTTCCAGGGATACGCGGTTGTCTGGGAGATGGTGATCTCATTGCCTGCGACAGGAACAAGGGCTTGACTGTTCAGGAAAAAATTCATGAAGACAGTAGAGTCGTCAACGGCATAGGCCAGGCCGGGGAATGACTGGATAAAGCGGGCGATGTTGCCGGGGCAGCAGGCGCAACCGAACCAGGGCTGTCGGCGCTCGCCTTCATTCTGGAGATGATTGACATAAAAAAAGGATTGGCCTTCCAGGCCGATACCGCCGGGAATCGCGTTATAGGCCAGGCGTTCGCATACATCCAGATATTTGGCGTCATGCTCTAACCGGAACAGGCGCCAGTTCCACAGAAAATTAGCAATAGAGGCACAGGTTTCACCATACATCGTGTTGTTGGGCAGGCGATAATCTTTATCAAATCCTTCCCAAGAGAACAAGGTGCCGATCGCACCGGTCAGATACATTTTTCTGCCGGTTACATTCTCCCACAGCGCGGTAACAGCAGTGTGATAGGCAGTATCGTTGTATTCGCGCGCGATATCCGCCATGGCGGTATAGGCATAAGCCGCCCGCACGGAATGGCCGCGGGCTTCACGCTGTTGAACCAGCGGGATATGATCCTGGGAATACCAGCCGTATCCACCCGAACGATTGGTGTTGCCGCGTTGATCAAGAAAGAATTTTGCCAGATTGAGATAATTAGTATTGCCGGTCGTTTCATACAGGCGAACAAGAGCTAACTCAACTTCTTCATGACCGGGAGGGTCGATGATACCACCGGGATGGAAGGTTTTTACCAGAAGGTTCGCGCAATTAGTGGCAATGCCCATTGCGATGGAATCAGGATCATACCCGGCCATAGCCACGGCAGCTTCAAAGAAATGGCCCATGTTATACAGCTGATGCATGTGGGCCAGACCGGACCATTTATCTTCATGGGCGCGTTGAGGGACGCAATAAAATGAAGTTAGATATCCGTTACTGCACTGCCCGGCCTTGATAGTCTGAAGCAGTTCGTTACAGTATAGTTCCAGAACACTGTCCGGCCTGGTCTGGAGTGTGTAGCCGGCCGCTTCAATGATTTTGGACAAATCGGAATCATAGAAAGAGGGACCTTCGAAAGGTGTATCAAGAATGCCGGCGGCACGGCGCATATTGCGCATATGACCGGTCTGGTCGGTTTTCAGGAACACGTAAGGAACGGTACTGGTCATATTAGTGGCCAGGTGCTGCTGCCAGAAGCCGCCGGAGACGGAAATATTTTTAAGAGGGAGTGAAGCGGGCGCGGCATACATGAACCTGCACAGAATCAGGCAAACAAAAGCGAAAGATTTTTTCACAACAGAACTCCGGTAATGATTATGTACTATTACAATAAGTGACTAGTATAGCATATAAGACGGATAAGGGGGGAGGAAAATTCAAAAAGAAGTGATGGGGTTGGTGGTTGTGGGATTCAGGGATTATCGGACGGATCGGACGGATCGGTCCGATTTGGGGCATAGGTTAAGCGGGGATGGATGAGGATGGGGACTAAGAGTGAGGGGCGAAGAGTGTAAGGATAGTAATGTGCTTGAAAAATAACGGGATAGACCGTATAATTAATACCTGCTTGTAATCTGAGTTTGGTTGATGAATGACAACACATGAAAAGCCGCTAAATATTCTCTGGATTTGCACCGACCAGCAGCGCTGGGACACGTTAGGCTGTTATGGCAACCGGTTTGTACACACACCGCATTTAGACCGCCTTGCCGCGGAAGGCGCATTGTTAGAACAGGCATTCTGTCAGAATCCGGTCTGTACTCCCAGCCGGGCCAGTTTTTTAACCGGGCGCTATCCGCGCACG
>CAZCLS010000559.1:0-2930 GCA_964499565.1 uncultured bacterium | reverse complement strand
AATGTGATATCAGATGTTGAATATGATGTTGACGGTATTACTGACGACATATTTGCCGAACGTTATTTGAAGAAGATGCCGTCAGCCATCCGGTATTAAGCGTAAAAACAATTTCCTCTTTATAGCACGGGGGGAATTAGTGAATGATTTGTAAGAAACCACGCTACATTGCTGCATGAAGAGTCACCGGGGAACACATGTAGGTACAATCATATTTCTCACAATTCTGCTGAGCGGAGCATTACTGCCGGCAGGGACGGACAGTGACGCTCCAGACGTATCGGGGATATTCTCGGATCCGGCTCCCGCCCGAGAGAAAACTGAGAGTAAGGCATCGAACAGCGACGAGCCGGACCCGTCATCAATTTTCGGCGAGCCGGCCGGCGAGAAAGCAGATTCTGACGGAGACGCTCCCGATGCCGGATCAATTTTCGGCGAGCCGGAAAGCGGGGGAGAAGAGCCTGATATCGGCTCTGTATTCGGTGATACAGAGACATCCGAAGAACCGGCTACATCAGACATTTTCGGCGTAGAGGAGCGCGAAAAGGAATTGGTAGCCGGCGTTGAGGCGGAAGGACCAAAAGACTACGGTCCTGCTGGCCAGAAACCGGAATCAATTTTAGGGGAAGTATATTACTATCTTGATTACGGTCCGAAATACATTCAGTATTATCTGCAGCACATGCCCAACCAGGCTGCCGGGTACATTGAAAAGAAGACAGGACTGCCTTTGCAGACCGAGCAGTATCCATTCGAGCTCAGTGGCTTCGTTGAATCGCGGGCCGGTTTGCGCTGGCAGAAAGACCCGCATGAAAAAGCGATGTCGATTGCAGAACACCGCCTGCAGATCGAAGCTCATAAAACATTCGAATGGCACCTGTTCGACGGCATCAAATCAATAACCTGGTCTACGACCACGTTCAATTATCGGGGAGATATCGTAGGGGACTATGTAACGGAAGAGGTGGATTTCGACTTACGGGAAGCCAATGTGCAGTTCAGTCCGTTTCCCTGGGCCGATGTAAAAATAGGCCGGCAGATATTGACCTGGGGAACAGGAGACATGCTGTTTATCAACGACCTGTTTCCCAAAGACTGGCAATCTTTTTTTATCGGACGGGATGTCGAGTATCTCAAAGCCCCATCGGATGCTTTGAAGGTCAGTATGTTTACGCACATTATGAACGCCGATTTTGTGTGGGTGCCCTTGTTTAATCCTGACCGGTATATCACCGGTGAACGGCTTTCATACTGGAATCCTCTGACCGGGCAGCTGGAAGGACGGAATTTGCAGTTGTCTACGGATGAGCCCAACCGCTGGTTTCGGGATATGGAATGGCACGCGCGGCTGTACCGCAATTTGACGTTATTTGACAAAACGTATCAGATAGCCGGCTATTATTACAATGGTTTCTGGAAAAGTCCGGGTGGGTTCAATCCTGAAAACAATCATGCTATTTTTCCACGCCTCCAGGTTTGGGGCGGCAGCGCCCGCGGCCCTGTCTGGAAAGGGATCGGTAATGTCGAGGTAGGGTATTATGACTCCACTCAAGACGCTCATGGCAAGAATCCTTTCATAAATAACGATGAGTTCCGATTCATGTTAGGATATGAGCAGAACATGGAAGACATATTCAAAACCATTGCGGGTCAGAAATACGGGACGATGATAGGCAGAGATCTGACTTTTGGCACCCAGTATTATTCGGAATGGATGATGAATTATGGACGTTACCGCAACACCTTGCCGCCGGGCATAGATCCCCGGGATGAAGTAAGACAGCTCGTTACATTCAGAGTTACCAAGCTGCTGATGGACCAGAATCTGGAGCTGTCATTATTCACGTATTTCTCTCCTTCAGATGTTGATGTGTATATGCGACCGCAGGTATCATATAAACTGACGGATTACTGGACAGTCGATGCGGGAGCCAACCTGTTTTTCGGCCAGGAAACCCATACCTTTTTCAATCAGTTTGACAAGAACAGCAATGTGTATATGGGTCTGCGGTTCAGTTTTTAATGTTCAAACCTTTGTTGCATTTGTGTGATTAAAATGCTATGATTGTATGTTCGCTGCTAAAATTATAATAAGCAACGGCTTAAAAGCCGAAGGTCATTTTTTTGCGTGATATACGGAAAAATTTCGACTATTTAGACGCGGAACACAGAGTTATAGAGCAATTTTGTGCGCCAACTATCGTGTTCATATATATATACGATGAAAAGGTATTTTTTTTGCGTGATATACGGAAAAACTTTCTTGCCCCGAGAAATTAATGTGAGTGATATACGGAATTAGAACAATCGGAAAAACGGGTAAGACTATGCTGCGGAAGTACATATACATAGAAATTGGATCCTGATATCATGAGTGATATACGGAATGACCATGGATAGTGCGGTATAATTAATAGTTCGGTATATAAGTGAGCTCCAATGTTTGACCTGGCAATGACAATTGAATACGCAGAAGAAAACGGCCTGACGACTCAGATGCGTAGCGATAATGTTTTGGCCGTGGAACTGGGCGCAAGAATCACGATATGCTTTGAGAATGATCATGATCAAGATGATACGATGATTTATTTTGAGAGATCAAATGGGGGTTGGCATTCACACGGGGATCTTTTCTCAGACGATAGTGGAAACTTGGCGTTGGTGCCAATCGATGTGCTTCAGTCAATAATTGAAGGGAAACTGCTAATTGAAATCACTCAGTTCCCCAATGGGGCTCTTAATATTCAACTGGAACTCGCAAATGGCAAATACGACTATGACTTGCTCGGAGATGGAGAGATCGTGACGCTAATCAAAATGCCGAACAAGGCAATTCAGCCGGACGCCTGCGGCGCCGCTGTGTGTTTTTTTAACGTTCGGCAAGACACATGATGAACATACCCATCGGAATCACGGGGAGAATCCGCAAC
>CAZCLS010000558.1:0-2932 GCA_964499565.1 uncultured bacterium | reverse complement strand
TTCAGCGGCGTGGCGTACTGGGACGCAAAGCCAGTCTGGAATGCGCAGCCGTTCGGCGACCGCCAGAACATGCAAACCACTCCCTGTGCCGATGAAAGTAACTTCTTCTATGTCTCCAACTGGGAACTCGACCGGCGTAATGTCAGCGACGGCAGCCGTGTAGCCTTGTATGGCGGTTTCAACGGCGATGTCCTCTGGGTCAATCCCGAAATGGACGATACCCGCGTCTATCTCGCCCGCAGAAACTGGGGCGGCTCTACCTATATCTATGCCTTCAATAAAATCGCCGGTGTCAGTGACTGGGTTATTACTAATGGCCTTTCTGATGATTCCTCTGTTACCGGTACCGTTACTATCAGCATGCTGGTGAATGAAGGGAAATTGTATGTCAAATTCGAAAATAAACTCATCAATTGTTATGACACTTCCGACGGCAGCCTGGAATGGAGCTTTCCAGATCCCAGCGCCGGCTGGGGCGGCGCGCCCAGCGGTATGGTCGTCGATCCCAATGGTGATTATCTTTATTACAAGTCAGGCGACGGCTGGCTCACCAAACTCGATATCAATGACGGTACCTTCGTTACCAATATCGGCCAGAATCCCCGCATCTGGCATCAAGGCGAAAAAGCCCCCATCATCGATGAAGACGGCAACCTCTATGTCGCCAGCAACGAAGGCGGCGTTCTCCCGTTAATGAGCTTCGACCGCGAAGGCGGATTCCGCTGGTCGGTCCCTACCTTTGCCCGCGGCGGCTGGGGCTATCATAACGGCATTACCCTCAACACTGATAACAGCACCGTTTATGTCGTTACCCGTAACGGTCTGATGGCTATTGATAATATCAACGGTACCGAAAAATGGTTTTTGACTATCGGCAGTGATGCCTGCGATGGCGGTGTAATTTATAATCAGGACGCCGGTATCGTTATTATGGTCGCGCTCATGAACGGTAAAGCCCATGCCGTCGGTATCAGGGATACCGGCTCCAGCGCTAAAATTCAGTGGAGCATCCCCTTCGGCGCTAACGACGTTGGACGCTTTTCTCAAGGATATCCCATTGCGTTTCAGGATGGCAAGGTTTTACTCTGTAATATCAACACCGCCTTCCAATGCATCGAACCACTGGTCGGCAAACCGGAGAATGTCAGTGCTACTGATGGCACCTATTCCGACAAAGTTGTCGTAACCTGGTCAGCCGCAGGCGGTGCCGTGAAATACAAAGTCCTGCGTAATTCCTCCGGCAATACTAATGATGTCATGGATGTCCTCAGTTCCTCTGTCACCAGCAGCACCTATACCGACACAACTGTGGCTCAGGGCCAGGTGTATTATTATTGGATTCAGTCCGCTGACAGCGGAGACATCTGGGGTAATTTCAGCACCCCCGATTCCGGCTACTCGGTTAACCCGACCGCTCCGCTCGGTTCTCTCTCAGCCGTCAGTGGCGCCGTGGGTAGCGGCACTGCTCTAAATCCCTACAGCTTAAGCGTTATCCCTGTCGGGGAATCAAGGACCGCCACATTGCGACTGTCGATAACTGTCGCGAACGCTGCCGGCCTGTCTCTTACCCACTCCAGCGGCAGCGCCAACTTCACGATCGGACCCGACATCCTGAATTCAAATATTATCGCCGGCAGCAGCGATACGTTCCAGATCAGCTATACCGCGAATGGCACTCCTAACGCCGACGATATCGCCACGTTTACTATCGATGACAACAACGGCATGCCCGCAATTGTATTCTATATCACCGCCACACCGATTGTCATGCCGATAGATGCCCTGGTCCATCGCTGGAGCTTTAACAGCCCCGAAAGCGATACGGTCGCTATCGAAAGCATCAGCGGCGCTGATGGCCGTTATATGCGCGCAACAAATGTCTTCGACGGTGAAGTCCATCTGTCCGGCGGTACCTACGATGTCGCCCCGTTCGTTAATCTGCCCTCGAACATCTTTACCGGTTATACCAACGTAACCTATGAAACCTGGGTAACCCCTAACGGCGGAGGCTGGAATCCCGTCTGCTTCTTTAATAACAGCGCCAACCAGTCGTTCTCCATGTCCCCCGGCGGGGGCGCCATGCGGGTCAACAATCCCTATAAGGAAATCCGCTATACCGCGGCTCCTCTCGGGCAGAAAAGCCATTTTGCCGTTTCTATCTGTACTAACAAGGCCGTCAAAATCTATCTTAATGGCCAGCTTATTAAAGAAGATGTCGCTTTCGGCGTCTATACCTTTAATGCCACTCCTCTGAACGCTCTGTTCGGCGGTGCCGTCTACTGGCAGCATGAAGGCCGCTTTAACGGCATTATCGATGAGTTTAGAATTTATAACACTATCTTGAATGACGAAGTAATCCGCATGAACGCCTACTTCGGTCCTAACGCGTTTTATGGTGTTGATTCCCTTGTTACCGGCACCGTGACTGAAGTGCGCGGAGCCGAAAGCGGCGATGGCTCCCTCGAAAATCCCTGGAATCTCGGCACGGCCGAAATTGACGATGATATCCTTGAACTCGACCTGCGCCTGACTATCACCGGCGGGAATGTTACCAACCTCTCTATCGCAAAAACCGGAGATGACAACAACAGCTTCACTACATCGCCGATAGAACCCGATATCAATGACGGCGGTTCGGAAGATTTCACTATCACCTATACGCCGACCAATCCGGCCGGTTATTATGTTTCTGCCACCTATACTATCGATGACGGCCCCGCTGGCATGATCCCTGCCATCTTCCACGTTACCGCCCGCCCAATTCCCGAACCGGGAGTGATTATCGTGTCTGTGGGATTATTGATATTAGTTCTCACACGCACAAAACAGCGCTGAACTTTCCAGTGGTGAATCAGATTGTCTTCCACATATGGATATTGGGAATGCCGGAAAAGCGCATGTGTCTTCTGCCCCGGGGTCGTAGACCCCTGGG
>CAZCLS010000557.1:0-2940 GCA_964499565.1 uncultured bacterium | reverse complement strand
TCGGATTAAAGGCTAAAATCCGCGCCACCAGCATGTCGCGCACATCGGCATATTTCGGATCATTGAACAGGTTGTTCTGCTCATCAGGATCCTTTTTCAGATCGTACAAGTCTCCCTCCAGAATCGGACGCAAGGTTTCAAACCACGACCTGGATGGCACACTCAGTTTCCAGTCGTCAGTAACGATCGACGTATCCTGCCTGATTTCAGTAAACAATACATCCTGCACCGACTTCTTTTGGCCAAACAACATCGGGCTTAAATCAGTTCCCTCGACACTATCCGGAATCGGCGCGCCAACCATGCTCAATAGTGTCGGCAGCAGGTCAACGTGACCTGAAAACCCGTTCACCTGTCCCGGCTTGATTTTCTTCGGATACCGCACGACAAACGGCACATGCGCCGAACGTTCCAGGTGGGTCGCCTTGTGGATCATGTCATGATCTCCCAGGCAGGAACCGTGATCCGCCGTATAAATGACAATCGTATCATCCAGTTCACCCTTTTTTTCCAAGGCCTTCAGGATCTTCTCCACCTGCCGGTCGATGAACGTAAGGTTGCCATAATGCGCCGCGCGCATGGCGTGAAACAGCGGTTCCCTCTTCTCGGGATGCTGATCGACATAATCCATGATGTTACGCGAATACACATAGCGTTCAAAAGTATGATTGGCCGGTTTGACGTCAAGCTCACCCGGTTTGTAGTTGCAGCCTGGCAGCTTCATCTTCTTGTACGGTTCGGAATATTTCGCGGGAGGGTCCCACGGACTGTGCGGTCCATTAAACGATACCCACATGAACCACGGCCCCTTATCGTCCAGCTCGTTCTTTTCAATCACCTGCAATGCCTGGTCGCCGACATAATAGTCGATATGCAGTTTCTCGTCTTCGGGATAATCATATATCCGTGGAAATTCGTCCGGGCCCTGTTTTTTGTAAATCCTGTTTTTATTAATGCCATGCACTTTCAGGTACTTGGCAAAATCATCGTCCAGCCAGCCCGCTTCCTTCTGGTCCGCAATGATCCGGCGATCGAATCCCGCCATTCTCGTTACCGGATGAAAATGCATCTTACCGACACCGATCGAGTAATACCCGGCCTTCTTCAATTCCTGCATCAATACCGGACTGTCATCCGGAATCCATTTACCCCTGTTATCATATTCGCCATGCGTATGCGGATACTGCCCCGTGATCCAGGTGTACCTGGCCGGCATGCAGATCGGCGCAGTCGAATAATGCCGTGCGCACACAACACCTTCCCTGCTCAATCTCTCCTGCGCGGGCATGTCCAAAAACGAACTCTCTGTCGGCGAATCGACAAAGGCCTGATAATCAGTGCAGATAAACAGTATGTTCGGTTTTTTCTTCATCGTGCTTTTGGTTGCAAGCGTTTTTGCAGCCGAGGCGCATCCCGGCAAAGCCAATGCCGCGGCGCCTAAGCCGATCGTTTTCAAAAAGTCTCTGCGGGTCTTCATTCAGTTTTCAGGGTTCAGGGTTCCGATGTCCGATGTTCGAAGGCCGATGTCCGAGGTCCGCTTTGCCCTGTGGTGTGCGAAGCTACACCAGCAGGGTGGGCCGATGTCCGATGTCCGACGTCCGTGAGCCGAGGGCCGATGTCGGATGTCCGATGTCCGACACTGTCAGACCAGTCCGACATGTCCGACAAATCCGTCTCCCCAGACACCGGACCAACACCCATAATTTTCGTGTAGTTCGTGTAGTTCGTGGTTTCCAATCCACAATCCAATGTCTCCATTACTCCATCGGTGGCTGGTGACAGCCACCCTCCAACGCTCCATTAACCATCAACCATCAACCATCTACCATCATCCATTCTTCTTCTTATTCGGATTCATCGGCAGCACATCCGCTCGTTTGGCCCAGGCCCACCATTTATCGTTCATAGCCTTTACTATCTCGGGATTTTTCCCGGCCAGGTTGTTCGTTTCAGTCCGGTCGGCTTGCATATCATACAATTCCCAGGCAGCCTCTTCTCCATTCGCTACCAGTTTCCATTTGCCATCCCGTACCGCCCGGTTGCCATGGTGTTCCCAGAAGATCGGTTCTTTGCGCTCCAGCGGCTTGTTGGTTAACGCTGGCAGCAAGCTAACTCCTTCCATCGGTTTGATGATGTTGCCATTGTACTCTTTCGGATACGATCCCCCGGCTGCAGCCAGGAAGGTCGGCATGATATCGATAATATGTCCCGTCTGCTCCCGAATAGCACCCGGGTCATTTATAACAGCAGGCCAGTGCACAATCAAGGGTGTTGATATCCCGCCTTCATGCGCGTAATGCTTATAATACCTGAAAGGCGAATTGCTGGCATTGGCCCAGCCGGCTCCGTAACTGGCATGTGATACTTTCGTTCCTATTTTGTCCATCGCGTTGCCTTCCTTCGTGCCGAACCCATAGTTGCTGTATTCAGCGCAGCCGCCATTATCAGCCAGGAAGACGATCAGCGTGTTGTCAAGAATGCCATTCTGCTTCAAGGCCGCAATTATCGTTCCGATGCCCTGGTCCATGCGGTCGATCTGAGCGGCATAGATCGCCATTTTGAGTTCCATGTACTCTTTAAGATTCTCAAGCGTAATACCCGGAATCGCGGCGAGATGTTTCGGCAGACCTTCTTTTTCCAATTCATTCCAGGCCGGAACGCCATTTGTCCGTTCCGACAAAGTCCATTTCGGATCAACGAGACCCAATTTTTTCATGCGCTCATAGCGTTCTTTGCGCAATACATCCCAGCCCGCTTTGTATTTCCCTTTGTATTTTTTTATGTCTTCCGGCAGGGCATGCAAAGGCCAGTGCGGAGCGGTATAGGCTACGTACTGGAAAAACGGCGTGCCTTTCTTATCCCGGCAATGCTCGTTTATAAATTTAACCGTGTTACTGCTGATGGCATCGGTATAATAGAATGAATCATCCTTTTTCGCTT
>CAZCLS010000556.1:0-2972 GCA_964499565.1 uncultured bacterium | reverse complement strand
CCGGATGCTCTTCACATTGTCCCTGCCAGGCTGCTTCAAGGCTGCGCAACTCGTGAATGCTGGTTACGCCCCAGTTCACCATCGTTCCGTCTGCCAGGACAGCCGATACATAAAAAATGTCGCCGGCTCGCTCCATTACCGGATCGAGATATATATCCGCCCCGTTTCCGCTACCGAGTACATATGCCGCGTTATGGCGCGGATCATCCAGGTCCATCCCGGGATTGGCGTACTCCCAGGTTGTTTTGGCTCCCTTGATTATCCAGCGCACGGGAGACCTGAGCAGGGGCGATGAGACACGCAGATGCCAATCGTTTACCCCGTTCGGAGAACATATATGCTCACCGGTGTAATCCACCTCTTCCTGGCCTAACCATTCGCCTCCGGTTTCCCATTCAACGCCCATGCCGATAATTTTCCACATAGCCCAGCTTTTATCCGTTTTTACTACCCGCACAAAAAATTCATCGCCACCCGTGGCCAGCACGGGATTGATTGAAATCGTCAATTGTCCGGCACTGCTTCTTTGATACAACGGCATAGGGGTGCCATACGGACTGTACGGACAACTGCTCCAGAATTCATAACAGCCCGAACGGGCTATCCGGCTGCCGACGGGACGGTACGGAAGCCAGACATCTACACGCGCCGGCGTTCCTTCCAGAAACGGGCTGGTGATGCCCAGCTCCCATTCCCGGATGCCGTCACGCTCCGCTTTGGCTGAGCCGATATAATCGCTGGGGCCTTGTCCCAGCCATTCGCCTCCGGGCAGCCAGCCTTCCGCATTACTGAGCAGCTTCCACCGTAATACCTTTTTAGTTGACAGTACCGCCTCAACGTCAAACACATCTCCCGGCCAGGCCAGCAACGGTTCGATATATATATCCGCCCTTTGACCGGATTGCCGGACGGCAACCAGTGATTCCCAATGGCCGAATCCTTTGTCATACGGCAGCCGCCATTGTCCCCGGTCTGCCATGCTGTACCACATGCCGCCCCGGATGCGCCATGCCGCCGGTTCCGTGCCGCTGAGAGCGGGACTGTCGATCCGGATATGCCAATCCTTGATCCCATTTGGAACGGCTACCGTGCCGGTACCGACTATATCTTCTGAAGGGGCTATCCACAGTGCCGTATCAGCCGCCATAACACTCATGCTCAGTAAACAACAATAAAAGAAACTATTATACGTTTTCATTTTCTGTATCATTCCTGGATTAACGCTGCAATTCATACTAGTAGTATACCATATTTTCAGATTACTATCATTCTTGACAACTCCCCTGATTTCGATTCCGACGCTGAAGGGAACCGGGTAAAATTAACCGTGAAAACAAGGATCGTTCACATTCAATCCCCGCTTTCATCCCATCGCGGATTTTGGGAAATTCCCTGCACTTGCCACCAGTCATATAAATGACTATAATAGCAAGGATTGTGTAACAATTCCAAAGGGTGAACCATGATTTGGATCGATCTGATTCTTAATCTTGCGTTGTTAGTGGCTCTCAGTATCGTTTCAGGTTTTATCAACCATCGCTGGGAACGGACGACAAAAAAGGGAGCCCTGATGCAAGGAGCACTTTTCGGCGGCGCCGCGGTGATTGGCATGTTGCGTCCACTGGTTTTCGCTCCCGGTGTCATATTTGACGGCCGTTCAGTCATGATTAGCCTGGGAGCATTGTTCTACGGCCCCTGGGCAGCTGCCGTCGCCGCTCTGATGACTATAACCTGCCGGCTCAGTCTGGGCGGCACGGGTACTACGATGGGCGTGCTGGTTATCATTTCATCGGCTCTGATCGGCCTGGCTGCCTACTACTTGTATCGGCGTCAAACCGCCCCGCCTTCCACGCGAATGCTCTATCTGTTTGGTCTGGTCATCCATGCCGCGATGGTAGCTCTGATGTTCACTCTGCCGTTGAATATTGCGGTTGCCACCATAACGAGTATTGGCTTACCCGTTATTCTGCTGTATCCCCTGGCAACGATCCTGGCTGGTAAAATCCTCTCAGACCAGGTAATGACCGCCAGCATTCTTTCGGATTTGCGGGAAAGCAACCGCTTGCTGGATGATACACAATCCATAGCCCACATGGGCGGCTGGAGATATAATGTCTCCTCAAAACGAGTCATCTGGACCGACGAAGTGTATCGCATTCACGGGGTTGGCCGCGATTATGACCCTAACAACCTGAGCCGCACCTTCAGCTTTTATATTCCTGAACATACGCCGATTATTGCAAATGCATTTCGTCAGGCTGTGGAGCAGGGACAACCCTATGATCTGGAACTAATGCTTATCCGCGCCGATGTCGAACATGTCTGGGTGCGGACAATCGGCAAGCCGGTTATTGTTGACAATCAGGTAACCGGCGTCACCGGCAATATTATGGATATCACCGCTCGCAAGCGGGTAGAGGAACGGCTCCGGCTTTCACATGCTGTGTTGGAAGCGCTTAACCATCAGAAAGATTCCATGAAAGTTGTGGTCCACGATATCCTCGTCCTGATCCAGAAATTTACTTCTCTCGAGGCACTCGGTATCCGGCTGCGTTCCGGAGATGATTTCCCCTATTACGATACCTGCGGTTTCCCCGAGTCATTTTTACAATCCGAACAGTTCCTGTGTCATCAAGAGGGTACTAATCTCGTTATGCGGGATGATGGCGGTAATCCCCTGCCGGCCTGCATGTGCGGCGTCGTTCTACGCGGCCGCACCGATCCAGCCCTGCCCTGTTTCTCTTCCAACGGCAGTTTCTGGACCAACAGCTGTACTCATCTCCTGGCCTCAATCCAACCAAAAGAGCAGTTCTCCCCCCTCCGTACTGCCTGCCGCAGTAATGGCTACGAATCCATAGCGCTGGTCCCTCTTCATTCGGGAGATGAGGTTATCGGCTTGTTGCAGTTGAACGACCGCCGCCCCAATCGGTTTACCCCTGAAATTATCCAGTTTTATGAAGCCCTGAGCGCGA
>CAZCLS010000555.1:0-2972 GCA_964499565.1 uncultured bacterium | reverse complement strand
CCGCCAGTATTGCCAGCACGGTCAATACCGCCAGTACGGCGATAAGAGCGATTCCAGATTGCTTTGTTGCGGCTTGATAATAATTTTTCATGATAATGCTTATTTTTAATTAAAAATCCTGATCATCTGCGTTTCCGGATTGCCGTCGGTCAGCTGGCTGCGGTCAACAACGACTTCCTCGAATGATTCGCTGATTATTTTATCCCCTTTCGCGTTGTCATACCTGCCGTCTTTGTCTATATCTGTCAGCGTCTGCGCTACGGCAACCACCCGGAACTGGTCGCTGCGCGTCGTTACCAGGTTGCAGATATCCTTGAATATATCCGGCGTGATTCCCGCCACATCCAGCAGATCCGACTCCTGCTTGTACGGTTTCAAACTCGGCCGTCCCACCGGGTCCATGCCCTGCGCGATGTTACGCGCCAGTTTCGGCGTTATATTCTTTAACGCCCCCAGCACCCGCTCGTTGGCCGTGTTGATGTTGATCTTGCCTTCCGTTCCTACCGGAGCCATATAGGCGTAGTCAAACCACGCGAATCCCGTGCAGTCTTTGTTCTCCAGGTTGTGCGGCGTCAGTTTCAGCCGGACGCCTCCCTTGGGAGAGATATGCTCCGGCTTGATCATCCCGCAATACAGCCCGTCGGCCTTGTTGTACTGCATGCGCGCCGTGTTGCGCACCGATGCCAGGCTGTCGCGCGTGCCGTTCTCGTCCGCCAGCGGCAGCAGGTCGTACTCCCGCGTCGCAAAATTATATATCTCGATGTCCAGGTCGGCATTCCAGTTCTCTTCCAGAAATTCCGTCGTCTTGATCGAATCGTTCAACCCGAACAGGTACAGCGCGTACGGCATCGGTTCCAGGTTCTTGTTTTCCCATTCCCAGATCCCCGGCTCGCCGCTGCGACGTGTATAGTACATTGAAGTGCTGTAGCCCGGTCCCACGCTGAACTTCTCTCCCTGCCGGATTTTGAGCGCTTCGCGTTTGGCCGTCGAGTAGCCCGCGACCGTCAATGTGTTGCGCGCGCTGTTCGTTACGATAAACTCCTCGCCTCTCTGCGCTCCCGTAAGCACCGTCACCTTCTGTCCGGTCCAGATTCCCGGTTCCCAGTCCGCTCCGTCTACCACAATCGTGTCGCGGTTGTTGTTGATCGCCGTTCCGAAGGCCGGTTTCCATCCACTGACATGCGCGCCGTCCTCTTCCGCGTCCAGCCGGGTGCCTGAAACGGTAAAGTACTTCGCCAGCGCTTTCAGAGCCAGAATCGCTTTCTGTCCTTTCTGCGAGCCTAAATTTTCCCAGTCGTCCGCGCGCCGCACTTTCTGAATTTCGCCCACCGAGGTGAAGCGGTTGTTCTTGATATGCGGCCGGGCGTAATCCGGCATGTAGGTTCCGCGGTTACGCGCTTTGCGCTCCGTGCCACCGATGCTCGGTGTTTTTATTTTTACCCAGTTGTAATGGGTCGGGTCGGCCTTCTCGGTTGAATACCCGCGCTCGTCTTCCTCGACCGTGCCGTACGTGGTTGTGCGCGCCGCGATCTGTCCGTATTCGTTTTTGAGCGTGAACGAGACAAACCCGCCTTTGCGCGGCAGTCCGAAGATCATCACCCGGTCCCCAGGTTTAATTCCCAAGTCCTGAACTTGAAAGCCACGCCATTTACCGAGAACATTTCTGGTATTCCTGCTAATAGTCATGAATAAACCGTCCGGGACAACCCATTCACTACTGGTGCGATCGGCTATGATCATCATCAGCTCATTACGCATGATATTCGGTTCCCAGTCCGCTCCATCTACCTTGAGATAATAGGGCGGAATAACTTCAATGATCGGATAGGTAATACCCCAGTTCTTTTCAGATAATTCATACAACGGTATATTCTCTTCCACACTCGAGCCGTACTCACCATCACCGTTAGCATAATGAATATCGAAAATTTCGCTGTTATTGGCTAAGTAAAAATACCCGCCCGGCTGAATCACCGGATTGGGATCCTCATACGTCCCGTTCCGCTCCACACTGTAATGCCGGGCCATGTCGATCGTATCGAGTGTCAGCGCTTCCACACCCGTATTCACCACTACCTGCCAGTTGCGCAGGCTGATCGGCTTGTCGGACACGTTGATCAATTCAACGATATCGGGCCGCGTAAACAGGATGAAATTCGAGGCATATTTATATCCCGCCGATTTGTTGCATTTTCGCGATGAGGTCGCCACGATCGGAATATAGCCGAGATCGTTGGCGCGCATGGCTTTGCCCTCATTGTATAGATATTTCAGCTTATCCATCTTCGTCACGCTGTACGAGGTGATATCGCCGTCAGTATCTATTTCCTCAACACATTTTGTTATGCCGCTGCCGCTGTATTTCAACGGCCAATTAATAAAACTGGCCCGATAGTAATATTCGTTATGACCAGTCTGCTTCCCGGTTGGAAACCACCATTTCATGTGGGTTTCCGGCGCGCTGCATATGACCGAATTTTCCCAGGGATGAACAAAGCGCATGTAGGCTTTACTTAGATTTCCCGTTATTGTCCCATAATTCACCGACCCTATGGGCGTCATTGTGACGACCCGGTCATTTCCCGCCGCGCTCGATTCGACCGCGAATCGATACGTGCTGCCGCCGTCAATCTGTAACTCAACTTCAGCATCCTTCCAGAAATTCGGTTCCCAGGGCAAGTCCATATCATAAAATGGTATGTTCATTCCGACAAATTTCTTGGTCTTGGGTTCGTCGATCCTTAACGTATAGGTGCTGCCGCCCTTTTGCAGTGAGCGCACGACCCACCATTCCTTATTGCCGAAATTCATATCATGACTGTAATGATATCTGCGGGTGGGTGTATACAGTTCAGGGGTGTCAAAGGCCACATAGCCGCCGTCCCAGTCGGTCTGGAATACCATGCTGGCTTCATTTGCCATGATCTCGTTGAAACACACCGACTCAACGCCATATTCACTGCCCATCGTCG
>CAZCLS010000554.1:0-2977 GCA_964499565.1 uncultured bacterium | reverse complement strand
CAAGGATGCTGAGGACCGTCAGGACAGCCAGCACAGCGATCAGAGCCACTCCGCGAGCAGAGAAGCATATTTGTGAGGATTTCATAGCAGCATGCTCACAAAGTCAAAGTTGAGTTGATGAAGTATGTAATAAAACATAATCTAAAACACTATAGTAATTATATCATGTTTTTGAGTAAATAGGCAATACTATCAAATAGATGTCTGGGAATACCATTCAGGGTTCAGGGTTCAGAGTTCAGGGTTCAGGGTTCAGGGTTTAATGGTAGATGGTTGATGGTTGATGGTTGATGGTTGATGGTAGATGGTTGATGGTTGATGGAGTGATGGAGTAATGTGTAGGGGCGGATCCCTGTGTCCGCCCGTAGAGGAGTAATGTGTTATATGAAGTGCTGGTATTTACGCCCGTGTAACGTCTGGTAAAGCGGCAGAAAAAAAGCGGCAGCCGGAGCTGCCGCTTTTTTTAGTGCTATACTAAATCGCCGTTCAGCGTTTGCGCAACAAGAACGCCAGTCCGGTAACAAGGGCTATTATTAACGCCGGTTCGGGCACCTGAACGGCAACCATAACTGTTTGCGGATTGGCCGGGTCGTCAGCGCTGGTGAACTGGACAATACCAGTAGCACCTTCGGGCGGAGCGGACAAAGTCAGGATGATATTCGTGAGATTATTATTGAGATCGACCTGGGCGGGAGCGGCAAGCCAGGCAGCGCCCTGCAGAACCTGGACACTGATGGTATTCGCCATGGGAGCTGAGAGCTGGACGGGCGTTTCGACAGCCGTTGCGGGAACCGAGATATCAGCCGGTAGAGCCATAAACTGACCGGGGGTAGGGCCGGTCTGAGTAATTTTGAAATAATCAAAATAGTAGGTATATCCGAGCAGGATGGTTTCGCATAGGCCCGGACCAACGCTCATAGTTTCCGCGAAGGTGATAGCAGGAGTATAGGTACCGAAGTTATACCAGTTAGACTCGCTATGGAGTTTGGAATAAGATTTGAATGTATTACCGATGCGGGTCATTTTGTAATACAGATTGGAGCCGGTGACCGGACCGACGCCTGCGTCAAGGTCCTGGTTGCCGTTAATATGAGCGGAATGGTAATCCCAGAAACCCCAGGTAGTACCGAACGGGAAGCATGCAGTTAAGTATTGATTTGAATTAACAAGATCGGTGGAAACGATAAAGCCAAGGATATATGGTTCGGAAATGGGGCTTTCGAATTTCATTTCGGCTTCAAAATCGCCGGTAACATCTTTGTACAGCAGGGGGTAATTGCGGGGGGCACCGGTGGTAGGTTCGCTGTCGAAATTGATTTCGACTTTAAGGAAGCTGTCGCTGGGATTATTGGCTTCCATGGAAGAGATGAACTCAGTACCGCTGACACCATCCCATTGAGTACCGTTGACATCGACACTGGAACCATCCCAATACGTTTGGTCGTCATCGAAATGGTCATTAACTAAGTTAATGGTGCCGCCGGCAGGGGTGACGGTAATATCGAGTGTCAGTTGCGGATTGACCAGGCCGTTATTTTCGATGATGACCGGGATAGTAGTCAGGCCTTTGGGGAGAGCGCCGATAACATCGACGGAAAGCTGAACAGACTGATTATTGTCCAGGGTGCCGTGGTCGGGAGTAACCGTTACATAGGGAGTGAAGTTTTCGGCGACGTTCCAGTCGGCTTTCTCGCCCGAATTAGAGAGGGTGGCAATGAAGTTTGCTGAATCGCCGAAGGTAATCGATGCTGAGGCGCTAGTTGGCGAGACAGCCAGAGAGGCAGTGCCCGTCGACTGGGAGATGGAGAAATAATCAACGAAATAGGAACCGGCGATAGCGGTATGAGTAGCGACGATGGGGCCGACATAGGCCTGGTCGGGGATGGAGGCATTGATAAATGATCCAATGAATTGCCATTCGTCTGCATCGGTTGGGCGCTGATAGAAGGCGAAGGTTTTATTGACCCGGATCATGCGATACCAGTTCACCGGGGGAGTATTGGGGACATATTCGAAGTTACGGACATTATTTTCCATGCGGGCGCCATAGGAAGATCCGATTGCGCCGAAGGAACCCCAGCCGGAATAGTTGCCGGCCTGGTCACCACACATAATAAGAAAAGTGATCCAGCCGGCGTTGGGGATCGTACCGCCGATTTTCATATCGGCAATGAAATCGCCTTCAACGACTTTATACAATTGGGGATAATTATCGACATTGACGATCGACGTATTTTCATTACTGACGAGGACATACGCGAGCCAGCTGGAGGTGGGAGCGTTGGCAGTAGCAGCGGAGAGCCACTGAGTGCCGTAGAGGCCGTCCCACTGGGTGCCGTCAACATCGATATCGGTACCATCGAAATAGGTATGGTCGCTGTCGAAATGGTCATCGACGAGAGTGACAAAATCAGCCGGCGCGGACAGGGCGAAAGCGAGCGTAAAGGCCAGGACAACGGATACAAGAAAAGGTGTGTTTTTCAAAGTAACTCCTTAGTAGAAACAAATAATAAGAATTATAGATATCACAATTAAGATAATACTATATTATAAAAACGAAAACAATGTTTTAAAATACCATAATGATATCTTAAAATATCATACCGGGGAGGGTTCAGGGTTCAGGGTTTAATGGTTAATGGTTGATGGTTGATGGAGTAATGTGTAGGGGCGGATCCCTGTGTCCGCCCGTAGTGGAGTAATGTGTTATATGAAGTGCTATTATTTACGGCCGTGTGATGCCTGGAAAAGCGGCAGAAAAAAAGCGGCAGCCGGGGCTGCCGCTTTTTATAGTGCTATACTAACGCCGTTCAGCGTTTGCGCGACAAGAACGCCAGACCGGCAGCAAGGACTATTATTAAAGCCGGTTCGGGTACTTGAACGGCAACCGTAACCATCTGTGGATTGGCCGGGTCGTCGGCACTGGTGAACTGGACAATGCCGGTAGCGCCTTCAGGCGGCGCGGTCAAGGTCAGCA
>CAZCLS010000553.1:0-2982 GCA_964499565.1 uncultured bacterium | reverse complement strand
GTGATTATCTCACGCCGGAACCGGGAGCGTGTATAATTGTTTTCGGATTGATTATTCTGCTGCGACGGCGCATTTGTAGCCGGTCTCGCTGAGGCCGGAAGTGGAAACCAGATGCAAGAATAAAGTCGGCGTTAAGTAGCCCCAGGCTTCTCCGAAGCCGGGGCAGGGGAACGGTAGGAAGCCGTTTGTGCAAGCTTTAAAAAAGCACGCTGACCGGTCAGGCCTTTGACGGAAGCGTGTACTCCAGTGGTGTATGCGTGTGTTGGAGGCCAGCCTTCAGGCTGATTTATAGTGTGCTGAAGCTGATATTCGTTGTTCTGGTAATTTCATGTTTGATAGTAAAAGATTGACAAATATGCTATAGTTAGGACAACGAGGCCACCCACTGGAGTTAAGCCCATGAAACGCAAGACCTTTTTTATCTTTCTCTTTTTCCTGGCCCATGCCCTTTTTGCTGAAGACACCGTATCAATAGCATTCGTTGGTCCGGATAGTATGCATATCGCGTACCATGCCGATACGCACAGTGATCCTGTCTGGCTGATAGAAGAAGCCGGCGGTTTTACACAAATTCAGCAAGTCAACGGTAGTGGAGCGTATTACTATGCTTTTCCCACCTATGGCTATTACCGATTTGGACTCGGCATGTATTCAAACGGTGCGACCTGGGTAACACTTGCTACAGCGTCGTCGTTTGATTTTCAAGGTGACCGGATGTTGGGCTACATGCACTTTGACGAAGTGATCGACCAGGCGTCTCCAACGCTTATGACAGGAGCCGTTATTGTTCCCACGGGCATCAGTCTAGCGCTTCAACGCTGCGGACTGGTTAATGATTCCTGGATTATGAAAGATTTTATAGTCAGTGGTGTTATTGAAGTTACGGAGAATGTCACATATACCTGGCCGGCAGATGTTGAATACCATATGTACAGTCCCCAGACTCTGCAGGGATGCGTTGGCGGCCAATTCTATTTTAGAGGCGGCAGCGGCGGATCCTCGTTGACCGGGGGGTCAAATGTAACGCTTTTTGCATATGACACGCTGGCAGTTTCGGATGTTAATTCTACGATGTTTACCGCAGGAGATGCGGCCGATGTCGTTATAGAAGACAGTGTATTGTCGTATTGCACGATAACAGGAGCGGCGTCGGAAGTATCGATTAAAAAAACAAAAATAAATAGCACGCTGCGCGTTGAGCCACCCCCGGGGGAAACAACGACAGTAACGCTGGAAGATTCTAACGTGATGGGCTTAAGCCATATTTCAACAAACGCAATAGTTACTGCGGAAGACTGCATATTTGATGCTTACAGTCTATCAGTTTCCCTGATAGGGAACGCGCAATTTACGAGTTCGGGAGGAGCTGTTGCGAATCTGCAAGTCAATGCACCCGATGGCACGTGCACGATGAACGGCACAACAAATGGTAATATCAATATCATAAAGCTGCACAAGGGAACGTTTGACCAGTGCCTTATTACCGGGGGGACGACTATAGGGGGAGCGGCTGATGCTGATCTGACTTTCAATAGCTGCCGATTTTACGGTAATACCAGTGTAAGCATAGTGGCGGCCGAATTTACAGAGTGTGATTTTGGCGAATATGTAAATGTTGTCACACCATGCGCAGCTGATTTCAGCCGCTGCCAGTTTTTACGTCATTTGGGAATTTTGATTACCAGTGCATCCGCTGATCTACCGACAATAGAGGATAACAGTTTCCTGTATAAATACGCGATTCAGATTAGTGGAGATTATTCGCTGACTAATGTTACTGTTCCTATCGGAGCGAACTATTTCGGTGATCCTGCGGGACCGGTATTAAACGATAGCGACACTAATGAAGAATTATTCAAATATCGCGGTGGGAGTATATCGTGGTGGCCTGGGGTCCAAATTGCCGAACCTTTGAAAAAGGGGATTGACCGTGAAGTACACGATCTACCGGTATCTGTATGGATTATTGCGCAGCGGGGTGGGCAAGGGACAATACCGCATACCCGAGTCACCCGCTATGAAATGGCGTATATCAAGGGACGCGAATCGGTTTATATAGTAGATGTTGGCGTGAATCGGTCTAAGCTTGAAAATGTCGAGATTCGCGCGGTATGCGATGGAATACCTATCAGTCCAACCCGCGGATCAACCGTCACGTTGTACCGCGACTATTCACAAATGTCGACATTGAAAAAAGAAGCAGCCCGCAATACAATTAATTTTATTCTACCGCCGACAGATCAGAATTCGCAGAATGTCTCTGTTGAGTATCGGCTTTCTCCCACCGAGGGCTTTAAGCTTGTATGCCTGGACACACTGTATTTTAATGATGAACTGCCCCGCACGTTACAGCTTAACATAGTACCTATACGAATGCATGTGTTTGGCTATTCCAGCGGCACGCCTGATGCAGGACGCTTCAAACAATCATTTGTCCGGACAATGAGTGCCAAGACCTTTGTTCCCGCCAAGGACATTCACATCTGGCATCCACGTCGGCCGTTTAATTATTATGGAGCGTTAGGCAGTCTTTCATTAACGTATCTGTTAAATGATATTGCCCTGCAACTTACGGCCGGCAGAGCATTGATTTCCTGCTGCAATTACTTAAGCGATAAGGATCTCACCATTGATTATACGATAGCACTGCTGGACGATGGCGTGTTAAAAGCTCATGGAGTGGATGGAGCAAGCCTGCCCTTGTTTCGAAGAGTTCTGTTCACTGATGGTGATACCGATGCCCTG
Source organism: uncultured bacterium (assembly GCA_964499565.1). GTDB lineage: Bacteria > Auribacterota > UBA3054 > UBA3054 > CAZCLS01 > CAZCLS01. The sequence goes on along the minus strand of CAZCLS010000553.1, from coordinate 237 downwards.
TTGCATGAATTCGGCCATGCCTTCGGGTTATACACCAGTTTAGAGCAATATGACAAATTTCCCAAATTCGGCAAGCGGGTCGCAGGAGTATCCGCGTTTGTAACTGAGCCTGTCAGACTGCCGGGATTTATGGGAGATCAGCGCCGTTTGCGGCATTTACCAGGGTCGAATTTGTGCTGGTACACTGAAAAGAATTTCTTTGACATAATGGGTGGCACACCTAAAAATTCTCAAGGT
>CAZCLS010000552.1:0-3009 GCA_964499565.1 uncultured bacterium | reverse complement strand
CGCGGGACACTGCCGAAATTCAAAAGCGAGCTGACCGGCACTCCGGACGAGTATTGCTTTGCGTGCAACCGCTGCCGCCGGGAATTGCGTTACGATCCTTCGCTCGAGATGGAATGGGTGGCTACGTACACGACACCGCGGACCATCGACGGACAGGTGCATGACTGGGTGGGCTGGCAGATATCGCAGATAAACGGCTGGGCCTGGAAGACGGCTCAGGATATTATCGACGCGTTCAACAGCTATGACGAAGAATCGGACGCTTTTTCGATGGTGCTGGGACTGCCATACCAGCTTGGCTTCTCCAAACTGACGTCCCAGGACGTGCGCAACTGCGAGAAAGAGATATCCTGGCAGTACTCCGGAACGGACGTAAACATCGTGATAGGTATCGACCAGGGTCTGCATTCGAACCACATCGTCGTGGGTGTGCCGGTGCTGGGCAAAGACGGCAAGGTAAAGCCCAGAATAATCTATATGGAAGTGTGCCGGGATGACCTCTTCGATTCACCTGAGAAGCCCGGCAGGATCCGCCAGCTGGCGGAGATGTTCAATCCGCTGGTGATCGTTATGGATGCGCAGCCGAACATGGAAGCCAGCGAACGGCAGTGCAAGGCTATGAACGGCATGGCCTGGCGGGTTTTCTATTCCGATACGCAGCAGGTGCGCGTCGTTCCGAAGCGGATAGATCCTGACGAGCCTGATTATGTCATCTCGGTGAACCCTACCTCGGCCATGGACGAGGTAGCACGGTATGTAAAGACGAACCAGATGGAGCTGCCTCCCCTGGACAATGCGCCGGAAGGGAGCGGGATTGATTTTATCAAGCATTTGACGAAGATGTCGAGGGGCAATGTGGAGAATAAACGCACAGGGCAGATGACGGCGCGATGGAGCGGAAAGCCCGACCACTTTGCGCATGCCCTGGTGTATCTGTGCACTGGTCTGACAATGGCGGGTAACATAATGCCGACTCGGGTGTCGGCGCCCAGGCTGCTGACGGTAAAACGATAACCTAAAGGAATACTATGACACTCGGAAAACTGATAGGAGAACTGGAAAAGCTGCGGAGTGATCACGGAGATGATATGGTTGTGATGACGACTTGTGTTCGGGGTCGGACTGACAATGCGGCGCGGGATCCTGAGCCGAAGATGGCGGTGCTGCAGAAGACAAAGCCCGGGGTGATGCTGCGACGGTTTATGCGGCCGGGCGACTGTCCGTGTATCGCTGGTGAAGTAATAATTAAGCTGTAACAAGGAGACATATGAAGTTTACCTGTGCAACAAATGCATTGAAGGATGCGGTGTCGAAAATACTGCCGGTGGTGAGACACCGGGCAACAATACCGGTACTGCACAACCTGTACCTGAAGGCCAACCGGGCGGAAGCGGTCGGCGGCGTGACACAGCTGATAGTGAAGGCGACTGATTCTGACATATCGGTGTCGGTGATCGTGCCGGCGGAAGTGACCGAACCCGGGGAGACGACGGTGCCGGCGACGGCACTGGCAGATATATTGAAATACTTCAAGGCGGAGACATGTTCTGTCGGGTGTGATGATAAGTTCATGACGTCGTTCAGCGATGGCGCTGGGCGGAACGCGATGCTGCGCGGTATAAACCCGAACGAGTTCCCCGGAGTGGACATCGAGCATAATGAAGCAGCACGGCCGATAAGCGGTAGTTCTTTTACAGGTGTACTCGGTGCGGTGGAGCATGCTATTTCGAAGGATGCGTCACGATACGTTCTGAACGGCGTGGCACTGATGCCGAGGGAAGGCGGAACTGATGTAGTAGCGACCGACGGCCGGCGGATGGCGCTGGTGAAGTCCGAAATCGGCCTGGAGCACGGAGCGACGATTGTCCTGCCGGCTAAGGCAGTGGCGGTGATGCGATGCATGTTTCAGGATGAAGAAGAAGTTCGTGTTACATGCGACACATCACGTTTCAACGCGCATGGTAAGTGGATATGCATGACGACACGGTTGATTGACGGCGCGTATCCGAATGTGAGAAACGTTTTGAACCAGGCGATCGCGTCGGCAGAATATAAGGCCGTGGTAGACCGGGAGGGATTGTTGCACGCGGTACGGTTTGCAGCGCTGTTCGGGAAAGATAAAGGCCAGCAGATAGTACGGGTGGTATTTGGCAGTAACTGGGTAACCGCAACGGGTGTATCGGCCGACATGGGCGAAGCCGCCGAACGGATAGCGGTGGACTACAGTGGAGCTGTTGTGAAGAACGAAACATCGATTGCGATGCATCCGGCTTACCTGGACCAGCTGTTATCTTCGATATCCGACGACAAGGTGGCGGTGAAGTTCAGCACAGCGACTGGCCCGGTGGTTGTGAGTGCCGGCGAAGACCGGCTTGGTGTAGTCATGCCGATGCGCATTTAAACAGAAGAATATGATTGAGGTGTTGATTATGGATATTGTTGTTGGCAAAGAAGTGCAGGTAACCCGTGGACCCCTGGCGGGAAAACGCGGAACGGTGATAAAGATCTACGAGTCCGGTGGTGTTTTGCTGCGGGTACCTGGAGATGTATACCGCGACGGCGGAGTGTCGCACAGCAATGTGCTGATAACGCTACGCGACTTGGAAGAGCCTGTGAAACAGGCCCCCAGGCACCGGTTGTTCGACCTTGCGCGGGTGGCCAGAGAATACCTCTGCTGCCGGGCGACTATTATGCGCCGTGTGCGCCTGGGAGTGTTCTGTCCCCCATCGTTCAAGGTGGGCAAGTATCCGTATTGGACAGAAGGCGATTTGCGGGAATGGGAACGGAGTAATAGCAGTAACAAACAAGCGAGAGATTGATATGGTTGAAAGGATAAACTTTGATAATCCCATAACCTTGTAGTGTTTTATCTCCAGCAATCACGTCACGAACTCAAAATTGCGTCGATAACTCAAAGTCGTATTGTAATTGATATTTTATTCGTATTTATATATCTTGAGAGTACCGAGTTCTATGGTACTATAAACTAGATAGTTTTTCCATTGCAAG
>CAZCLS010000551.1:0-3033 GCA_964499565.1 uncultured bacterium | reverse complement strand
AAATAGTCGCTGTATCCTGCCACCCTCACAATCAGATCGCGGTACTTTTCAGGATGTTTCTGAGCCTCACGCAGAGTTTCGGCTTTGACTACATTGAATTGGATGTGGTGCCCGTCCAGCCTGAAATAACTGCGGATCAAGCGCGTGACTTTCTCTATGCCTTCCTCGTCTTCAAGAAATTGCGGCGTAAATTTCTGGTTTAATAATGTCCCGCCGGTGCGCAGATGATCGATTTTTGATGCTGATTTAATCACACCGGTCGGGCCGATTCGATCCGCGCCCTGCACGGGCGAAATACCTTCCGAAAGAGGTTCATGGGCTTTACGTCCGTCAGGCATCGCACCCATGACATTCCCGAAATACACATGGCAGGTTGTCGGCAGCAGGTTTACCCGGTGTTTGCCCCCGCGAGTAGTCGGCCGACCGTTTACCGCGCAGTAATACATCTCAAATACCCGGCGCATGATGTCATCGGCGTAATCATCGTCATTACCGTACTTGGGCGTGTGGTTGAGCAGGTCGTTCCGTAATGGTTGATACCCGGCAAAATTCTTTTCCAACGCAGTCAGCATGTCACCCATACTGATTATTTTATTGTCAAATACATGATACTTCAGCGCCGACAGTTCATCTGTGATACTGCCTAAACCGACGCCCTGGATATAATTTGAATTGTACCGCGCTCCGCCTTCAATGTAGTCTTTGCCGTTGGCTATGCAGTCGTCAATAAACATTGAGAGGAACGGTGTCGGCATATTCCGGGCAAACACGCGTTCGATAATGTTATTGCCTTTGATCTTGATATCGATAAAATGGTTCAACTGCGTTTCAAATGCTTTGAGCAGATCATCAAAAGACTCAAACGAGCACGGGTCTCCGGTTGGTATCCCGATCGCATTACTGGTTTGCGGGTCAACACCGTTATGCAAGGTTATTTCCAGCACTTTGGGGATGTTAAAATAACCGGTCAGAATGTACGCTTCCTTGCCGAACGCCCCGCTTTCAACACACCCGCTCGCTCCGCCGTTGCGCGCATCTTCGATACTCTTTCCCTGGCGCACCAGCTCCTGGACAATCGCATCGGTGTTGAACATGGACGGCTGACCGAAACCGGTTTTGATTATCTTCAGCGCTCGTTTAATATAGCGGTCGGGATTTTTCTTGCTGATCTGAACCATCGAACTGGGCTGAAGCAGGCGCATTTCTTCAATCACATCCAGAATCAGGAACGTTAGATCATTGACCGCGTCGGAACCATCCGTTTTGACACCACCCAGATTTATAAGGGCAAAGTCGGTATAGGTATTGCTTTCCTTGGCCGTCACTCCCATTTTAGGCGGCGAGGGCTGGTTGTTGAATTTAATCCAGAAGGCCTGCAGCAGTTCTCTGGCTTGCTCTTCTGTCAGTGTTCCCGCCTCAAGCTCGCGTTTGTAAAACGGGTACAGATGCTGGTCGAGTCGTCCGGGATTGAATGAATCCCACGGATTGAGTTCCGTAACGACCCCGACATGCACAAACCAGTAATACTGGATCGCTTCCTGGAACGTGCGCGGCGCGAATTCAGGCACATGCAAGCATACTGCCGCAATGTTTTCAAGCTCCTGCTTGCGTTCAGGTTCGGCTTCCTTTGCTGCCATGTCAGTCAGTTTGGCGGCGTAACGGCGGGCATACGTGATCAACGCATCGGCGGTAATCGCCATCGCTGTCAGTTCTTCGCGCTTGTCATAGGCCTGCGGGTCATTGTAAAAATCAAGACTGTCAATACTAACCTGTATATCGGCTTTGATATCCTGCAGCCCTTTTGTATAAATCTTGTCTCCCAGGACCGTATGTCCCGGGGCGCGCTGTTCCTGGAATTCGGTGAATACCCCCGCTTCATAGGCCGCGATCCATTCATCCGGCAAAGCCCGGAAGATTTTATCACGGATACTTTTGCCCTCCCAGAACGGGATAATCTCTTTCTCATACAAGTCCTTTGTCTTCCGGTCAACACTGAACGGAATTTTCTTGCGGGAACTGATCAATTCAAGATCGTCCAGCGAATGTATGCATACTTCCGGATAGGTAGAGGTAGCATGCGGCGCGCGGCCGCGTTCACCCACTATTAATTCGCCTTCATTGACGTTAATGATCTTTTCTTCCATGATATGCTTGAAGACTAACGCGCGCTGAACGGGTACGGATACTTCCCGGGCTTCATCACTTTTATAAAACGCCGTAACGATACGGGCTCGTTCGGGACAGATATACGGCTTGGTTTTAATGCTCTGTTCCCGCAGTTTTTGTATACGAGAGTTCATGTTATCCACCTGTAGTTACAATTAAACCGTTTTGTTCACATTTCTTTTTTATGGCCGCCAGCCGCTCTTTCGGCAGGCGCAGATTAGTATCGATCCTGGGTGTTTTCTTCAGCTTGCGGTACTTGCCGTCGGCAATCGAATGATACGGCAGCAGGCTGATCCGGTTGATTCCCTTCAACCCGCTGACGAAATCGCACAGTTCCGTGACATTGTCGTCCGAATCAGTTATGCCGGGCACAACCGGAAAACGGAGAATAACAGCAGCGTTCATCCCGGCCAGCATTGCCAGGTTTTCCAGGATCAGCCGGTTGGAAACTCCGGTGTATTTGCGGTGCTGTTCGTCGTCCATCAGCTTCAGGTCGTATAGAAACAGGTCGACCTGGCCCGCAATCCGTTGCAGCAGTTCAGCCGGCGCGTAGCCGGATGTGTCCAGGGCGGTATGATACGCATGCCGTTTACACGCGGCCAGCAGCTGTTCCAGAAATTCGGATTGACTTAACGGTTCCCCTCCCGAAAACGTAACTCCCCCGCCCGATTCATCATAAAAGATGCTGTCTTTGTCGAGTTCCTTCATCACGTCCGCTGCCGATACTTCCCGGCCGATGGTCTGGCGCTCGGTAAAGGTAGTACCGTCCGACCATTTGACGGGAACATCAACCGCTTCAATCTCCGCTGACTGGCTCTCGGGATTGTGACACCACCAGCATTCCAGCGGACAGCCTTTGAAGAATAC
>CAZCLS010000550.1:0-3034 GCA_964499565.1 uncultured bacterium | reverse complement strand
TAAATATGCTATCATACAAGTAATACTACAATAGATGTAAAATATAGTGACATATGTTAAATATATCGAATGTTTCCCGGTTTGATTATATACCATAAAAAGCGGACGACACAGATATAGTAATCAAAGCAGTAACTATGGAGATACCTATGAGAACCGCGTTTCGAACAATCGCCGTTATGAGTATTGCACTCGGATTGTGCGTAAGCCAGGTATGCCAGGGAGAGTATTGGACTGAAAAAGCCCAGAATCCGTCCTGGTTTCCTTACAAAACCGGAGCGGGCAATGAGCGCTGGATGGATTTGCCCATACCAACGCCCAGCCAGTCCGACCCGTCACTGCCGGCGATAGTCAGCCCCAACGACCCGCTCAAGGATGTGCAGGGGTATTGGCCGTTGTACTACAGCGTGGGCACGTATGCCAATGGCAGATATTATGTCGGATGCGGCCAGGGCCCGCAAGTCAACTGGGCTGGATTGACGGGAAATCCCGGGTACGCCTGGCCCAGCAACAGTTATGGTCAGGGCTACAGCTTCAACCGGCAGTCCGGTTGGGCAATTTATGACCCGGTGTTGGACACCTGGACCAGTGCCAAATGGGATGAAGTGGACCCCGTAGGTTTCAATTACATAAACTTATCCGGTGTAAAAGGTGGTGGTAATAAAATGCCCGAGGCGGGTGATGGAACCTTGATTGGCTCATCCCAATCCTTCGCGTTCGACTGGGATGAAGACGGCACGGACGAAATATTCCTGCATGCCGGCTATCCGCACTGGGACGGCAACATGTTCATATACGATCCGGATAACAATGTCTGGACGAATTCAGTAGCGGCGGCAACCTGGCCCAGCGGCGGCAACCTGGCCCAATATTATGGCGGTACCGCTCGAATCGGCACAAACATCTATTGCATCGGCGGTGGATTCTGGGGAGCGGACGGGCAGTGCAATATGCAGATATATCATCCTATGATCGATGCCTGGACGGTTCATGAAAATATATTTCCCGAAAGTTTACGGGATTTCGGCATTGCCTCGGCCGGCACCAAGATTTTCCTTCTGGGAGGTTTGTCGTCGTCAGACAAAATTCTGATGCTGGAAACGACGAACATAACCGCTGGTTTAACCCAGGTGGGTACACTGTCGGTTGGTGTTTCACGTCCGTCAGTTGTATCGTTTAACGGCTTGTTTTATATCGTCGGCGGGTTAACGACCGGCGGTCCGACCAATCTTTTCCAGGTATTCAATCCCCTGACCGGCTCGACCGCGGTAGGCGATACACCGCTTCCGGTTAATGCCTATGGCGCTTCATGCTCAGTCGCGCCGGACGGAACATTTTATTTCGGCGGCGCGGTACGCTATCTTGACACTGACGGAAAGATATATAACACCAGCCGGTTATGGGTAGCGCCATTACCTGAGCAGACGATATTGATCTCGCCGTCAAAACTGGCCTTCTGGCAAACCAATGACTTGATGACGTTCAAGATCGAAAATGCGAGCGGCTTCGCGAAGGCCTGCACAAACATCAGCGGGGCAAGCTGGCTGACGCTCAGTGATGATGTTGTGACAGTCGGCGGGTCGCTGGTAACGGTTACAGCAATGGTCAACCGGACAACATTAAACGGTCCGACAAATACGACCATTACGGTTGCCTATGATGACGGCTCGGTAAAGATCGCGGTATCGGTAGACACGCCGCGGCCGATCGGCAGCATAACACCGACCGGCGCGACCATATTAGTACCCAAGCAGCTCTCATTTGATATACATAACAGCGGCAGTGTGCCGATGGTGTTTACAAATAGCACCGCGGCCGCGTTCATAGAAAATGTAGCTCCGTTAACAGGGTCGATAGCGCCTTATGCGAGCACCACGGTAACATTTACGGTAGCCGCTTCAGCGCCGCGCCCGAGCCAGGGAACCGTAGTAGTCTCATACAATTCGTATGACGGCAGTGAATTAATTTACACGGTCATTAATGCCGCGGCGACATACTATGTGTCCACGACGGGAGACGATGGCAATGACGGCACGGCCTGGACATCAGCATGGCAGACAATCGCTCACGCGGTTACCACTATGCCGCAGGGTAATGCCGAGGATGGCCCGGTGACATTGCGGATCGGCGCGGGAACCTTTGCCGCCGAATGCACGGATGCATCAGGCACGAACTGGTTTATCGACCTGTCCGGCAAAGCCTATATCAACCTGATTGGAGAAGGTCCGGATCAGACTATCCTGACGCGCGGGGGAGCTAACTGGCGGATAACGTTCGGCAACGATATATCGCCGACCTACCCGGTTATCAAGCTGTTTAACGCGAATAATATCAGACTGTCGGGAATCATGGTTGAAGCCAGTGATCCGCCGGCCTATACCGATGGCCTGGGCAGCGGAGCGAGCGCGCCGGATATTTTAGCGGTTATCGGCATACAGAGCAGTGAAAATATCCAGATCGACCATGTCTATCTTGACGGATTGTATACCGGCATGGTATATAACGCCGAGAAGGAGGCCTGGCAGGCTTCCTGGCTGGACTGGTGGTATTTCGGCATGTGTGTCGATGGCGTATCGGACGGCATTATGATAGATCATGTTCTTGTCCGGGGATTCCGAACGGCCATTTACAACAATAACTATGCCTGGAGACAGGTATCAAATAATACCGGCCGTGTAGAGATCGACCATTGCACGTTTGTCGAAGGCGTGACGGTCAGTACCGCGGTTTTTTCCGTACAGCTCAGAGTAACAGACCAGGAATTCGGACCGTCGTTTATCGTGCATAACTGCATTGTGTCTGATATACCTTGGCAGGATTTCCCCGGCGCCGAATTGGCTCAGGGGTTAACAGCTGCTTCGCTATATTCGCTTAACAATCTTGATTACACGATGCTTTCACAGTCCAACCAGTTCTGGTCGGTTGGTGTGCCCGCGCCGGGCGGCGTAGACTTTGTAAATGAATTTGTCGTGCAGGAAGACCCGATGGTTTTCATTCAGTTCACGGACTACACCAACGAGCAGCCGGTGTTTGT
>CAZCLS010000549.1:1494-3057 GCA_964499565.1 uncultured bacterium | reverse complement strand
TGATGCAGTTGTATAAGCGGGCGGGAGCCCGATACTTTGTAGCCATGGGAGTGCATCATGACAATTTCGACTGTTGGAACTCACAGCATCATCGCTGGAACGCGGTCAAAATGGGACCGGGCAAAGATATAGTCGGTTTGTGGAGCCAGGCAGCCCGGAAGCACGGCCTGCGTTTCGGCGTCAGCGAGCATTTGGAACGCAGTTACTGCTGGTTCAATACAAATAAGGGCAGTGATACAACCGGCCCGTTAGCAGGCGTGGCGTATGACGGGACAAATCCTGATTATGCCGACTTTTATTTTCCTCCGCATGACGACGCGGAATTATGCTATCCCAAAAATCCGCCGGAATGGTGGCAGACGCAATGGTTAGCGCGCATAACCGACCTGCTCGATCAATACCAGCCGGACCTGCTGTATACTGATGGCGGCATACCGTTCGGCTCGACAGGGCGGGAATTAGTTGCGCGCTTTTATAATCGGAACATGCAGTGGCACGCCGGCATGCTGGAAGCGGTCTACAATCTGAAGGATGCGCGAAAGCTGGTTAAATATGGACCGCATGGTGAATACCGCGAAGGCGTGGGGGTGCTTGATGTCGAGCGGGGAGTCGTTGATGGAATCAGTCCTGAACCGTGGCAGACGGACACGTCTATCGGCGACTGGTACTACAACCGCACCTGGCAGTTCCGTCCGGTGAACTGGACGATTCATATGCTGCTGGACATCGTCAGCAAGAATGGCAATTTGTTATTAAATATCGTGCAAAGGCCGGATGGCACACTGGATGAAGAGGTAGAAAGAATGCTGGCGGAATTAGCAGACTGGATCACGGTGAACGGAGAAGGCATATACGGCACACGTCCCTGGAGAGTGTATGGCGAAGGGCCGACGACGCCCAAAGCGGGATTGTTTGCTGAAGACGACCTGCAGTACACTTCGTCCGATTTCAGGTTCACGCAGAAGGATGACACAGTATACGCCTATTGTCTGGCAGTGCCAGAGAAGGAAATGAGCATACAATCAATGGGCCGAAGGTCAGGTGTGCAGGTGAAAGCAGTAGAACTACTGGGAAGCGCGGAACAGCCGGTCTGGCGGCAGGGAGAAGAAGCCCTGGAGATAGCGTTGCCCTCCATCATGCCAAGCCGACACGCGATCGGGCTGAAAATAAAGAAATAAACGGACATCAGAATGATTGAATAGGACATGGAATGGTGTTCACTATTAAGATATAATGCAGCAATCAAAGAATTATTAGCAATCAGACAGGTTTTCCTGGTGGTGAACCTGTATGTATGTAAACTGAGAAGGAAGCACGTATGAAAAAAGCATACCAACAATATTTCAAGCTGGGAACAGTGCTGATTATAGCGGGTATCTTGACTCCGGTTGGTGCCCGGGCGGAAGATACATGGCATGACAATGAACGTCAATTCAAAAGCGACGACTCGCAATACAATGTTCGCCGGTCGGAACATTTCCGAATCATGTGGGGCAAAGGAGCCGCGGCGCAGGACAATGAAAACGCAGATTTTCCGCGAGTGACCGAGCAGTTAGCTCAGGG
>CAZCLS010000549.1:0-1394 GCA_964499565.1 uncultured bacterium | reverse complement strand
GGCTTTAACGACACGCCGTATGACGGCATGTGGCACGAGGCGACCGTAAACTGGATGATGCTTCAATTTAATAACAGTTATCCAACTCCGGGCGGTACCGGCATGCAGCCCTATCTATCTATGCCGCATGGCCGGAATTATTACGATGCCTGGTTCCTGTATGAGTATATGAAGGAAGACCCGAAGTTTGGATATGATTTCATTGCCAAATTATGGGTAGAAGCTAATGGCAACAAAGCCAAAGGTGGCGAATATATATTTGATGCTATGGCCAGGTTGTACGGACCGAAATCGCCGGATGCGTATAATGCCATCAAAGATGCTATCGGGAATATGGCTGCCCATAATGTTATGTGGGATTATGAGCGCGGACAATTCTTCCGTAAACACTGTCCGCGTACTGATGATCCGCTTACGGAACTCTATCGTCGAGCGTATACTGAACTAGTCCGCAGAGCGGATAATTCTGACTGGTTCCGTGTTCCGTTCGCCCATGCGCCGATGCAGGGCGGATACAATGTAGTGCCGATCGCCTTGAACGGCAAGAGTGGCGGCGATTACAGTGTCACGGTAAATTTCAAACCGCTGTGGGATGCGACCAGGCGTTCCGACTGGCGCGCGACATTAGTTGCGGTAAACGACAATGGAGAGCCGCGCTACAGTGCGATGTGGAATGAGGGGCTGAACTCGATCACGCTGGGGGCGGATGAAAACAAGCTGTACCTGGCGGTTGCGGCGACGCCTGATTTCATGGGATACGAAGGGTTCTCACGGCCGCTGATAAAAGATCTGCCGTTGCAGCCGCAAGCCTATGAAGTATCATTTATCGATACGCCGGCTACAGCCTATGAGACCAAGCCGGAGAAACCGGCTGGTGTGGCCGGCAAAGCTCATGGAAACGGCGGCGGTTTTGTCGCGGACACCGCTACCGTTGATTCGTCGGCGTATGTCGGACCGAACGCGATGGTGCTTGACACAGCTAAAGTACTTGACAATGCCCGCGCGGAAGATTACGCGGTCGTTATGAATAATGCGATAGTAAAGGACAATGCGACCATCAGCGGGCACGCGTTAGTGAAGGACAATGCCCAGGTATATGACAACGGCAAAGTGCGCGACTGGGCTACGGTACTCGGGAACTGGAAAGTATATGAGAACGGCCGCGCGCTCGAGCGGGCGTATCTGCTTGACCGGGGCGAGCTGCACGAGAACGCGACTATCAAAGGCAATGTACCTGATTATGGCGGAGCCGATGTAAGGGGCTACGCGATCAAGGAAGGTGATTGCGCCAATGGCGTGCCGGTCAGCAATCAGGTGTTGACGTGCTGGGTGTGGGGCTTCGACCAGAAGTACGCCGATGAACAACCAGACACGGGCGGGCTGTATTGTAACTA
>CAZCLS010000548.1:0-3062 GCA_964499565.1 uncultured bacterium | reverse complement strand
CGGCGCAGGTAAACCTGATGCAGAGCTGGTCGGCGGAAGACATGAAAAAAGCGGGGTACGGACGCAAAACGTTCTACCCGATTTATACGCCGGAAGGGAAGATAGACATCGGGTTGATCGAGCTTGACCAGACACGGGAAGAACTGGTTAAGAGCGGGGAGGGTGTATTCGGAGCGATAATCAACAAGGTGCCGGAAAAATATAAAACCGGGATGTACAAGAATCTGAGTTTTACGACGATCCGCGCCGCGGCATTAGGCGGTGGAGATTTCTGTATGGTGGGGTCGAAAACGATCGTGCAGATTGGACCGATGGGGACGGAACAGATATATGATTGTCTGCTGAATCCGAAACAGGTGGATAGTCTTTCGTGGCGGGAGTATGTGGGAGTCACGACGCACGAGTTGGGCCACCAGATGCATTCGGCCTGGCATCCGGGCGGACGAAATCATGTAATGCAATCAGCCTACGGGAACGTAGCGCGCTACTTCACGCTGTATGATGATCCGGCCGACAAAAAGGCGCATGGAGATGAAAATCAGACGACATGGGGCGTATACAATACCATGATGAACTACAACCGCTGGTTTATGAGCGCCGACAAGCAGGAGTACAAGGACGGGAAAATTGTGATAGCGTTTACCGACAAGAATATTCTTGTACAGGCAGAATATCCGCTGGCGGTATTTTATTATTACAATCCGGACTCAAATCCGACTTTGTTCAAGAAGCTGGATGACAAGAAAAGCTTAAAATATTCCATGCCGTTAGAGGAAGCAGTCAAGGAATTGAACCCGACGGCGAAAGAGCGGGGATGGTTTAATGTGATGGCGATCGACACGCAGGGGAATATGGCGTACAAGGGCTATAAATTCGAGAAGGAAAAAGAGGAATAGCCTTGGGAAGATGGTTAATGGCCGTGGGCCGCGGGCCGTTATCCGATGTCCGATGCTGGCCAGGCGGTAGCCTGGATAGTCCCGCCAGCGGCGCGGATGGCCGCCGGCGAGGGAGTTGTGGCTGAAGAGCCGGTGGATGTGTTCCGAGGGCAGATAGTAGCACCCGCGGCTCCGGGGCGGGTGGCTTGCGTTGCATTCGCTTGCATACCGTGCGTTATCTGATGTATGCGGGATAGACCGCCGTTTAGGACAAACGGCGGCTACTACGAGCTGTGCGCGCGACGCTCGGAACCCGGCCTCATCAGTCGAAAGCCGGACAGGTCGAGACCGGCTACAGAGGAGTCTGCTGAGTTCAGGCTTCAGTAGCCCCTGAGCAGAGGACAGATATCCGAGGGCCGAGATCCGTTAGGGTGGGAGGCCGGTTCCACACGGGCGACTGTGTTACGATGTCCGATGTCTGATGTCCGATGTCCGAGAGCCGAGGGCCGTGGGCTGTGGGCTGTGGGCCGAAATGTGAGCTTGGGGTTTGATAGCTTGGGTATGCGGGATAGTCCACTGTTTGGGGACAAACAGTGGCTACTACGAGAGTTGTACGAGCAACGCTCGGAAACCGGCCTCAGCGAGACCGGCTACAGAGGAGTCTGCTGGGTTCAGGCTTCAGTAGCCCCTGAGCAGAGGACAGATATCCGAGGGCCGAAATGTGAGCTTGGGGCTTGATAGCCCGGGTATGCGGGATAGACCACCGTTTAGGACAAACGGTGGCTACTATGAACCGTGCACGCAACGCTCGGAAACCGGCCTCATCGAGACCGGCTACAGAGGAGTCTGCTGAGTTCAGGCTTCAGCAGCCCCTGAGCAGAGGACAGATATCCGAGGGCCGAGATCCGATGTCAGATGTCCGATGTCCGATGTCCGATGTCCGATGTCCGAAATGTGAGCTTGGATGTGGCTGCCGGCCAGGGGTTAATGGCAGGAGCGAGACGGTGGATGTGTTACGCGCGCAGAGCGCCGATGTACGTGGCGTTGGTTTGGGGTTTGATTGCCTGGGTATGCGGGATAGTCCACCGTTTGGGAACAAACGGCGGCTACTGCGCGGGCTGTGGATGGATGTCGTCGAGAGTTTGAGGATTTATTTAAATTTGTCTTTCGTAATGTAATGGTTTTGCCAATAACAGGAGTGAACAGGTATGAAACAACATTTTCTGACCGTACTGATTAGTATCGCAGCAGCCGCCGGCATGTGCGCGGCGGAGCCGGGGATGGTGCCGAAACCGAAAGAAGTCGTTATGAACGGCGGCACGCTTGAGATCGGCGGGGCCGGCCGGATCGTCTGCGCCGACAACTCGTTCACGAATTTGGGCGGCGTTTTCGCGGGAGAACTTGAGACGATGTTCGGTGTACGGCCGACAGTCATCGTTTCCGGAAGTGGAATAGCGGGCGACATACTGCTCACCGCAAGCGGCATCGTTTCAACCAATAGAGAAGCGTATGAAGTTAGTGTAACCGACCGGGTGACACTGAACGCGAACGGCATCGCGGGTTTGTATCCGGCGACGATGACCGTGCTGCAGAGCATAAGCGCGAGTAACGGCAGCATGTGGATCCCCGCGATGACCATCCGGGATGAACCGGACGCGGGCTACCGCTGCTGGATGTTTGACATCAAGTTGGCCGGCAGGTATAGCGTGGCATTTCTGAAACAGCATATTGACCTGGCCCGGTTTTACAAGTTGAATTATGTCATGCTGCACACCGGCGAACCGCAATGGGTGGGGGCAGTGATGGATTCGACGGCGGGAGTGCCGGAAGAGACGAAAAATCAGCGGCAGTTATATACAAAGCAGGAGATGGAAGAACTGGTCAGGTACGGCAGCGAGCGCGGGGTGTACCTGGTACCGCACAACGAGTGCACACCGCACTATTATTTTCTGTATCAACTGACGCTTTCAAGTGATTACAACACCAATGACGCCTACGCCGGATGGGTAGATGAAGTAGACGGTCTGGGTTCATATTATGTGTATCAATCGGGCGGGCAGTGGTATGCGGTAACGGGAGGCAGTCAGACGAACGCGTATCCTGACGCGCGCTACTGGAATTTCATGAGCAATGTTACCTGCCGGTCGATAGAGCAGTTCAGCGCGGGATATCCGGACAGGCATCTGC
>CAZCLS010000547.1:0-3067 GCA_964499565.1 uncultured bacterium | reverse complement strand
AGTATTGTGCGGCTGGATGGCACGCATGTTGCGATAGCTCAGAAAGCGCTCAAGAAGATACCCGCGGCCAGCAAAACGGTATTGCGGGCGGCCGAGAAAGAGCCGGGCAACTATTACCTCTTTCCGACCAATTATTATACCGGCACGGCCGGCTACCTGGCGGCAGGCACGTGGGTGGTTTCCGAAGAGGATGTATCGAAGGTATCGCCGAAAGTGCTCAAGACAATGCGCAAAGGAGATCTGCACGGAGTGTATATGCTGGCAATAGCGTTGTTAGGATTGCTGGTAATCCGGATGGTAACGGAGTACGGCCACGCGGTCGCGATCCAGATAGCAGGACAGCGAGCGATGTATGATCTGCGCATTAAAACGTTCCAGTGTTTGCAGAAACTGTCAATGTCGTATTTCACGAAGAATCCCGTAGGCCGGCTGGTAACGAGAGTAACGAATGACGTGGAAGCGATCAACGAAGTATTCGCGTCATTGCTGGTAAGCCTGATAAAGGACGTTTTGATTTTTATCGGGACAATTATCATAATATGTATCATCAATATCCGGCTGGGACTGGTGGCGATGGTGATGCTGCCGGTGTTTGTCCTGATAACACTGGTATTCAGGCCGCGGATACGGCGGTCGTTCCGGATAGTCAGAAAGCATATAGCCCGAATCAATGCCGCCTTAACCGAGGACATATCCGGGGTGAAGATCATACAGATTTTTATCCAGCAGGCGCGGCGGCATAAAGAGTTTAAAAATATAAACGATGATTATTACCGGGCGAACATGCATCAAATGCTGCTGTTCAGCGTGTTCCGACCGTTGATAGACTTAGCCCAAAGCACGGGTACCGCGCTGGTGCTTTTGTATGGCGGCTGGTGTATAATGAGTGGTTCCTTGACGCTGGGAGCATTAGTGGCCTTCTTCGGATATTTGCATCAATTATACCAGCCAGTGATTTCGGTCAGTCAGCAGATCAATACATTGCAAAGCGCCATGGCGGCCTCGGAACGCATATTTGGCGTAATTGACGAAACACCTGAAATTCAGGAAATCTCACAACCGGTAATCGTGCCGGAACCAAAGGGATTAGTAGCGTTTGAAAATGTATGCTTTTCTTATATCGATAACATACCGGTGCTCAGGGACGTGTCTTTTACCGTGGAACCGGGTAAAAGCGTCGCGATTGTCGGGCCGACCGGGGCGGGCAAATCATCGATCATCAATCTTATCTGCCGGTTTTATGAACAGCAGACCGGCATAGTCAGACTGGACGGCGTCGATGTGCGCGAATGGTCATTCGAGCAGTTATCAAAACACATAGCGATAGTACTGCAGGACGCCTTCATCTTCAGCCGGGACGTGCAGTCAAACATCCGGCTGGGTCGGACGGACATACCGCGTGAAAAGATACTTGAAGCAGCCGAGATGGTACAGGCGCGGCAGTTTATCGAAAAGCTGCCGGGCGGATTTGAGGAAATGATGATGGAACGAGGGTCAACGTTGTCATCAGGACAGAAGCAGCTGTTATGTTTTGCCCGGGCGCTTGCTCATGATCCGCGGTTGCTTATCCTGGACGAGGCGACCAGCAATGTCGATCCGGCGACCGAACAATTGATACAGCACGCTATTATCACCCTGATGAAAGGGCGGACAAGCATTATCGTTGCGCACCGGCTCAGTACAATTCAGAAGGTAGATGAGATCATGGTGCTTGATAACGGGCGGATACTGGAGCGCGGGTCGCACCAGGAATTGATGGCCAGGCGGGGAATATACTACAATCTGTACCTGCTGCAGTTTTCGCACGCGGCGTAGGCTTTCCAGTCAAGGCAGTTCATGCCGGTTTCTTCACAGCAATAACTATTCAGGTAATGTGATATGGCCCGCAAGTTTACATTACAAGCCCGGAAAGTCGGAGATGAGATTGATTTCCGGAGCGAATTGAATGATGAACAGTATGCCGCGGCTACCGCGCCGGGAGGGCCGATGCTGATTATTGCCGGAGCGGGCAGCGGCAAGACGCGGGCTCTGACGTACAGGCTGGCCTGGCTGGTTCATAACGGTATTCAGCCCGACCGGATACTGCTGGTTACCTTTACCAACAGGGCGGCTCGTGAGATGCTGCACCGGGTGTCGCTGCTGGTGCAGCAGCAGACGCAAAAGATCTGGGGAGGCACATTCCATCATATAGCCAACCGGATTCTGCGGCAGTACGGCCTGAGAATCGGGATTAAACCTGATTTCACGATATTGGACCGAGAGGATTCCGGGGACCTGCTGAAGTCGTGTGTGGGAGAGCTTGATATCAAAACAACCGAACGCCGCTTTCCGCATAAGCGGGTATTGCAGGCGATATCAAGTTATACGCAGAACACACTGGAACCGCTGGAAACTATACTGCAGAAGCGCTATCCGATGTTTATCCGTGAATATGAAAGTATACAGAAGGTGCTGCATGCGTATGATACGCGCAAACAGCATTTGCAGCTGCTGGACTATGACGACTTGCTGACATACTGGCGGAAACTGCTTGTGGATGACGCGGAGGTGCGCGCGGCGCTTTCGGAAAAGTTCATGCATATTCTAGTCGATGAATACCAGGACACGAACGCGCTTCAGGGAGATATAATTGATCTGCTGGCCGAGAAGCACCGCAATGTATGCGTCGTTGGAGACGATTCGCAATCGATTTACAGTTTTCGCGGAGCGGACTTCAGGAACATTCTGCATTTTACCGATCGCTATCCCGATACGACAACATACAAAATCGAGACAAATTACCGCTCGACTCCGGAGATACTTGCATTAGCAAATGAAAGCATCCGGCATAATACCATGCGACTGGATAAGGAATTGAAGGCGGTTCGGCCGTCGGGATTAAGGCCTGCGATCGTAACCTGCCATGATCATTTTGTGCAGGCCCGCTTTATAGCCGAGTACATATTATACCTGCTTGACCAGGGCAGGAAACTGGGCGATATCGCGACATTATACCGCAGTCACTGGCACGCACTGGAATTGCAGCTTGAATTCAAGAAGAGGAACATACCGTTCCAGATACGGGGCG
>CAZCLS010000546.1:0-3069 GCA_964499565.1 uncultured bacterium | reverse complement strand
CTGGAAGTGTATGTGGAAGAGGTACCGGAACCGGGAATGCTGACATTGATACTATTTGCAGCAATGGCTGGTGTAGGAATGAGAAGGCGGAAAGGCTGAAGACGGGTGACATTCACTCGACACAAATAGAGCAGAAAAAGAGCGGCTGGCAACAGCCGCTTTTTCTTCATTTAGAATTGGACAAATTGTTAAAAAGCCGGCCTCATCCGTTGAAAGCCGGACGGGTCGAGACCGGCTACAGTTGTTTTGGATTATGAACGCGGCGGATACGTGTCAGGGCCTGCGGACGCAGCGGAAGCCGACTCCGCGATAGGCGCTGCTGTCAGGAGATACATCGTTACGAGCGGCGCAGCGCAGAAAATGTTTTTGGTCACCCCATCTGCCGCCGCGCACAACTTTATACTGAAGCGTGCCATCCTGAACGGGGCCGGTCGTGTCGGCCTGAGTAGAAGATGGGTCCTTGTAATACTCCCATTTAAACCAATCCCAGCACCATTCCTCCAGGTTGCCGGCCATATCGTAGAGGCCGTACCCGTTGGCCATGTCGGTACCGGCAGGTATTTGGGTACCGTTATAATAGCCGCAGACAGAAACTTCGCTGTTATAAGGGCCTGTACTCTGAAAATAATTCGCTTTACTACCGTCAATATGGTCTTCGTAATTGCCGCCGCTGCCGGGCCAGGGGTACCATTGGGCGGTAAGGCCGCCGCGGGCGGCTTTTTCCCATTCGGCTTCAGTAGGGAGGCGATAACCGGTTTTGGAAAAATCGCAAGACCAGTCGGTGAAGTTGACACAGGGTTGCAGGCCTTCCATTTCACTTTTATAATTACAATAGGCCAGAGCGCCATACCAGGTAGCAACTGAGCAGGGGTAGCCGTCGCGGCAGTCTTTTGCATAAAAGCGGCCATTTTCGAATTTAATATCGCTGGCGTAATTAGCGAGATTGATAAGGGTTTGCTGATCGCCGGAAGCGTTTTTAAGGACGGTCGGGGAAGCAACCAGTTTATTATTATCGTAGGCCCACTGAAGGACGCGGCACATCTGACCGTTAGAGACTTCAAACGTTTCGATCATGAATTCGCTGATAGTGACCTGGTGGACGGGTAATTCCATACTATCGCTGAAAAAATATGTATTGGAAGAGCCCATAAAGAAAGAACCGGCGGGAATAGTGACCATTTCATTCTTGACTGCGGCCTTGCCGGGAACATAGATGAGGACGGCATCGGGCAACGTGTCACTGACCTTGAGCTTGAAACTTTCTTTTTTAGCAACGACCTTGGCGCCGAGTTTAAACTTGGGGTCTTTGGTTTTCTCTTTATATTTCCAACCTTTAGCTTCGCCGGTTTTTTTATTAAATTTGCCTTCCATTATCATCGGGCCAAGAACGACCTGGGCCGGGGCGTTGGAATAGACCAGGACGAGAATGTTGGTATAGGACAATTCAGAGGCAAGGGAGGGAGTCATATCGACTTCCTTGACTTTGAGCTTGGCCTTGCCTTTTTTAGAAGAAGGGAAGACGGGTTGAGATATACCGGCAAACACAGCCAGGCATGAAAAGCCGAATATAAAGGACAGGATAATCAGGGAATGTTTCATAGCAGCCTCCAGAAAGTAAAAGGTTACAGGTATTACGTACAATGGGATTACCTAGTATAAAATTCCGCAAAACATATATACATAGTGTAAACTATTATGAAAAATTCCGCAATCATATGCCCGGCAGGATAATCCATACATTGACTCAAGAGCGATAAAATGAGACAATGTATTATTGAACTAACATAGTGGAACAGAGAGCGCAAGAGTGAAAATTGCAACATTACGGGAATTCATACAGCGGCTGCCGAAAACGGACTTGCACGTGCATCTGGACGGATCAATACGGGTAGAGACACTGATCGAGTTAGCCCGGGAACAGTCTTTAGACCTGCCATCGTACACCGTCGAAGGTTTGAATGAGTTGGTATTTAAAGACCAGTATGAGAACCTGGTGGAATATTTGAAGGGATTTGCGTATACAACGGCAGTGATGCAGACACCGGACGCGCTGGAGCGGATAGCGTATGAATTTGCCTGGGACAATTTCAATGAGGGGGTACGGTATTTCGAAGTGCGGTTCGCGCCGCAGCTGCATATAAACAAATGCCAGACAGTGGATGAAGTACTGAGCGCGGTGCATCGGGGGCTGGAACGAGCGAAGGGTGAGTACAATGCCGCGATAGATACCGAACGTGAGCCAGAGGCACAGTATGGCATCATCGCGTGCGCGATGCGCGCGATATTCCCGGGGATGTCGGCGTATTATGACGCGTTACTTGACGTGCATCGGTTTTCGAAGCCGAAGCGGGTATACTCCCTGGCATCAATAGAGCTGATACAGGCAATGATACACGTCCGCAACGATCTGGGCATACCGGTGGTGGGATTAGACATTGCTGGTCCTGAGCAAGGGTATCCGCCGGACGACCATGTTGAGGCATTTGATATAGCGCACCAGAATTTTTTCAAGAAAACAGTGCATGCCGGAGAAGCCTACGGACCGGAGAGCATATTCCAGGCAATCACGTGTTTGCATGCTGACCGGATCGGACACGGGTACTACTTGTTTTCGGAGACAAAGATAACCGACCCGCAGATCGCGGACAAGCACGAATATATAACCAATCTGGCGGAATACATAGCCGACCGGCGGATTACTCTGGAAGTATGTTTAACGAGCAATTTGCAGACCAATCCGGAAATCAGAGATTTGGGAAGACACGCATTCAAAACCATGCTGAAAGAAAAACTGTCAACGACACTCTGCACGGACAACCGGACCGTATCAAAAACGACGGTAAGCAAGGAGATCGAGTTGGCTATGGAGGCCTTTGAGCTGAGCAACGCGGAGTTGAACGATTTGATAATATACGGATTCAAGCGCAGTTTTTATCCCGGTTCGTACCGTGACAAACGCTTATATGTACGGCAGGTAATAGATTACTGTGACGAATTATGGCAGGAATACATGGAACCCGAAAGTGAAACCATGAATCACTATACAAAGGATGACATCTAATGAAAGCT
>CAZCLS010000545.1:0-3080 GCA_964499565.1 uncultured bacterium | reverse complement strand
GGGCCGAAGATGGTACTCTGTATCATATGAACGATCAGCCCGAAATCTGGGTGGATTCGTTATACATGGCTCCACCGTTCCTGGCGCTCAGCGGTCATGCGGGTGAAGCGCTGCGGCAGATAGCCGGAACACGGAACCGGCTTTGGAATTCTGAAGTGAAACTGTATTATCCTGTCTGGGATGAAGAGAAAGGAATAATCAAACGGGCTGAGTTCTGGGGTATAGGCAGCGGCTGGGCGGCGGCGGGCATTCTGGAGGTCATTATCGCCCTGAAAGACGATCTGCAATCTGAAAAAAGGGAACTCGCCGGGCATGTGAAAGAATTGCTGGACGGATGCCTGGCTCATCAACGGGCCGACGGCTTGTTTCATTATATAATTAATGATCCTGCTACGTTTGTAGAAACAAACCTGGCGCAGATGCTGGCATACACTATATACACCGGAGTGAGAACGAAGCATCTTGAAGCGGAATATCTGCCGGCAGCGGATCGAATGCGCAGTGCGGCACAAGCCAAAGTAGATGAGAACGGATTAGTTCAGGGCGTATGCGGCGCTCCGTCATTCGACTACCCGGGAGTATCCCCGGAAGGCCAGGCGTTTTTCCTGCTGATGGAAGCGGCCTGGCGTGGACTGGAGACCAGTGATCGGTGATCGGTGATCGGTCAATAATGTCAATAAGGACAATTATCGGTCGTAGTACGTAAGCGCTAAATCGAGAACGAGAACGAGAACTATTGTACGTGCCGGGTGGGACACCCGGCCAACAAGCTCGATAGGGCGGATTGCTACAAAGCCGTCATGAAGGCTACCAAGTCCTTTTTCTCCGCGGGGGTCAGGTTCAATTGCTGAACCAGATTGAAATATTCCACCGTATCATCAAGCGTAAAACAGCGGCCGTCATGCAGATAAGGCGGCAAATCTTTAATGCCGCGCAGCGGGAACGTTTTGATCGGGCCGTCACAGGCCATCATCATGCCGTTGACCAGTTCCTGTTTGTAGAAACGTTCCGCTTTAAGGTTATGCATGCTGTTATCGGTATAGTAGGGCGCCGGGTGACATTCAGCGCAGCGGGCTTTGCCGGTAAAAAGTTTTTCTCCGCGCAGTTCGCTGTCGCTGGCTTTGGCGGGATCAAGGTTGCCATAGATATCAAGTTTAGGAGCCGGCGGGAAATCCAGCAGCGCTAAAAACTCAGCCATGAAATGAACCTGGGAACCGCGTTCCAGAACATTGACGCCCTTCTTGGCTGCCATGCACTGGTCTCCGTCAAAGTATGCCGCGCGCTGTTCGAATTCAGTGAAGTCTTCCACCGTTTTCAATGCGCGCTGCGAACCGAACAGGCGCTGGATATTGACGCCCCGAAGTGTCGGGGTTTCGATCCGGTGCCTGAATTCCTGGGGACGGATATCGCCTACGAGATGATTGGCTCCGTTGGCATGGCCGTTGGCATGACAATCGAAGCAGGTTACTCCCAGGCTAGGTTTGTCAGTCCGCCGGTCTTCGGTTGCATTGAACTGTTGCTGGGGGAACTGGGTTACCAGGAGGCGTACTCCCTCCAGTTGTTTAGGATTCAGGATGCCATTAAAAATTTCATAATAGTTATCTATAGTAATCAGCTGGCCCTTGGATACATCTCCCAGATCGGGCCGGGTAGTCAGATAAATAGCCGGGTTGGGATCGGGCAGGATATGTTCCGGCAAATCGAAATCAAGATCGAAACGCACCAGGCGGGGCAGCAGTTTGGTTATCATTTCGGGAAAGAGCATGCCGCCTTCGGGATGATCGGCAAACGGTAATGGTTTGTACGGAAATATTCCCGCCGCCTTGACGGCTTCAGGGGTCATCGTTCCAAGCTGCTTCCAGGTTACGTCCTCCGGCAGTTTGGCGGTTGGGCCGACTGGTATGGGTTTGCCGGCGGACATCGTAATAGTGGGACTGGTTTTCACCGAAAGGTCATAGCGCGACTCGAGCATTTTGCGGTGTTCCATGGCCCGCTGCTCTTTGACCGCCATGCGTTCGGCCTTGATCTGGTCGAAGGTGACGTTCTGGTTTACCGGGCCGTAGCTGGAAACCACGCTGTCCTGCTGAGCGATTATGGCAACAGCGCCGCCGCCAATAATAACCAGGATAATCAATGAAAGAAACATTCGACGATGAGATGTGTGAGTTTTCATGGTACAGCCCTCCAGCAAACGGCAGACCTAGCGAATATGGCCAACCGGAAATGGTTATATGAAAATACATAAAACGAGTGAGGCCGCTAAAACTATTTTCAGAGAAAATAACTCATGTAAATATTATAGTACTCCTAAACTGATTTGTCAAATTTCAAGCAGATAATCATACCAGCCCGATCTGTCCTCCTAATTCCGCGATGGGATGGAAGTGGACAATTGTTTTGTTCAGTGATCAAAAAAGGCGCAAATGATAGAATACGATATGAAATTGATTGTTTGTAATATTTACAAAACAGAACAAAGACTATAGAATATTATAAATATCTGAATTTTCTATCTAATGTAAACAGGAGAAACATATGAGCATTTCAATTCGACTAAGCATTATCTGCGCATTTGTGTGTTTGTTCATGCATACTGCCGTTAAAGCTGATCTGGTCTATCATTATCTTCTGGAAGAAGACTTGACAGAGGAAGAAGCGGGCCTTGACGGCACCTTTGTCGGAGACGGGTATTACTACATTACAGGCCCGGAAGCAAGCCTTAATCCGGATGGGGGAATAGAGTGCAATTACAGCACGTATGTCAGCGCTGACGGGGCTGATTTTATCGGAGAGGACAATGCCTTTTCCGTGGCGTTCTGGGTTAAAACCTTTGCCGGTACCGATACGGCTTACCAGGTTAATTGCGGACTGTTGAATTTAGGCGGCTTTGGCGGCGCGCTGCTGACCGAGCTGAAAACCCACCAGGGTACCGGCGGCCTGAATAATTTCGCGTTCGGTAATTCAGGCGGATTGTGGTTTACGGCCTATGCGTTTCCCGATGATATCTGGCATCATATTGTTTTTACCTATGACGGCACGACATCCAAGCTGTATGTCAACACGCAATGGACCGAAGAATC
>CAZCLS010000544.1:1900-3087 GCA_964499565.1 uncultured bacterium | reverse complement strand
GAAGTGACTAAACTGCCCGTTGATGTAAGTGATATGGTTAAAAAGGGCGACCTGTTAGTACAACTTAATCCTGACGATGAAGAACGCTCCGTCAAACGGGCTGAAGTCAACCTGGCGGTCTCAGAAGCCAAATGTATGCAGTCTAAACTCAATCTGCAGGTTGCAGAAAATGACTTGGTTACCGAAACCTCCCGCGCTAATGCCGAACTGCTTTCGGCCCAGGCTAAAGTTAATGAGTCTAAATCAAAATATGAGCGGCTGACCCAATTGCTGGATAAAAAAATGGCCAGTAAAGAGGAATGTGAAAGCGCTAATGCCCTCTATGCCCAGGCAGTCTATAATCTGGCTAATGTGAGAGCGCGCCTGGAAGATTTGAAAACCCAGAATACTTTTCTGGAATCTAAAAAACAGGATATTCTGATCGCCGAGGCTCAGGTCCAATCCGATTCTTTGTCGCTCTCCGATGCCCGTGAACGACTCAAGGATACTACTGTTATTGCCCCCATGGACGGCGTCGTGGCCCAGCGCAGTATCCAGGAAGGTACCATTATCGCCTCCGGTATTAACAATGTTGGCGGCGGTACCACCATGATGACGCTCATTGATATGTCGCGTATCTTTGTCCTGGCCTTTGTGGATGAAAGCGATATCGGCCGCATTCAATCCGGTCAGAGCGCTCGCATTACGGTTGACGCCTATCCCGATATGGTCTTTCCCGGTGAAGTTGTCCGCGTCGCTACCAAAGGTTCTACCGAATCAAGTGTTGTTACCTTTGAAGTTAAAATTGAAGTTAAAGGCAAACAACGCCAGTTGCTTAAACCTGAAATGACCGCTAATGTTGAAGTCGTCGCGGTAGAGAAAAACGATGTGCTGCTGATTCCTGTGACCGCTATGGAACGGCGGCGCGGGAATACCTTTGTCACTGTTCAGAACCCCGCCAGCACCTCGGCTGTGCAACGCGTTACTATCGGAGATAGTGACGGAGAAATGATCGAAATTACCGATGGCCTTGCCGTAGGCGATATCATCAGCCTCGGTAATGCCGACCGTATGAGCCGCTGGCAGGGCGGCGATAGTGATGACCGTGACGCCCGCCGTAAACAAAGAATGCAGATGCGTATGATGAGCGGGGGCGGACGGCGATGATTATTCAAGCTCATTGCCTGCGGAAATTGTATAAACTAGGC
>CAZCLS010000544.1:0-1800 GCA_964499565.1 uncultured bacterium | reverse complement strand
GACGCGCGTGAACGCGCCTTGCACGCTATTGATACCGTCGGCCTTGCCGACCGCATGTCGCATGATCCAACCCAGCTTTCCGGCGGCCAGCGCCAGAGAGTCGCTGTCGCCCGGGCTATCGTTACCGACCCCGTCATCATCCTGGCCGATGAGCCGACCGGTAATCTCGACAGCCAAACCGGCGAGGAAATCCTGGCCCTGTTTCAAAGCCTTAATCAGCAGGGCCGTACCGTTATTATTGTTACCCATGATGATTACGTTGCCGGTCACTGCAGCCGCAAAATCCATATGCATGATGGTAAAATTGTAAACGAATCGTAAATTATGTTATTCTGGACTACCGTTAAAGTCGCTATCAGGAGCCTCCTGGCTCATAAACTGCGCTCCTTCCTGGCTATGCTAGGCATCATTATCGGTGTCGGCGCCGTGGTCTCCATGCTCTCTATCGCCGCCGGCGCCCGTAACCAGGTTATGGACCGCATGACCTCTATGGGTACCGACCTTCTGATTGTCCGCCCGGGCTCGTTCGGCCGGGGTGGCGTCCGCTCCAGCACCAGGGCAAACCTGACCCTGGAAGATGCCCAGGCCATTATCCAGAACATTGATGGTATCAAGTCCGTGGCCCCCCTCGTCTCCGGTCGAGCCCAGGTCAAATACTATAGTAAAAATAATAACACGACTATTATTGGCACTTCTCTAACCTATCTCGCTATCCGCTCGTTCGAGCTCACTAGCGGCAGAGTCTTCAGCTCGATTGAGGAAGAACGCCTCGCCCGCGTCGCTGTCCTCGGCGCCGCGGTAGCTGAAGACCTTTTTGAATCCCAGAATCCTGTCGATGAAATTATAAAGATTAATGGCAAGAATTTCCGGGTCATCGGCGTCCTTAAAGCTAAAGGCGACCAGGGTTGGTTTAATCCCGATGATATGATCGTGATCCCTTATTCAACTGTTATGAAACAGATTATCGGCCAGGATTTCCTCTCTGAAATCGATATCCAGGCCAAAGCCAGTCGTGACCTGACCCGCATTCAGGAAGAAGTTACCGCTCTGCTCAGAAAAGAACACCGCCTGACCGAAGATGAAGAAGATGACTTTTCCATCCGTAACCAGGCCGAACTGCTTGAGACGGTTTCCAGTGTTACCCGCACCTTTACGTTCCTGCTGGGTGGTATTGCCAGTATTTCCCTTATCGTCGGCGGCATTGGTATCATGAATATCATGCTCGTAACCGTTACCGAGCGTACCCGTGAAATCGGTATCCGTAAAGCTATCGGTGCCCATAACCGTGATGTTCTCAGACAGTTTTTATTCGAATCAATCCTGCTCAGCGGTTTGGGCGGCTTCTTCGGCCTGGCTGCAGGCGCCGGTGTTGCCCTGGCAATTGCCCGCTTCAGTCCTTTTACGACTGTTGTTGAATATACCAGCATGGTTCTCGCTATTGTCGTTTCCGCCTCCGTCGGCATCTTTTTCGGCTTCTACCCCGCTATGCGCGCCGCCCGCCTCGACCCCATTGTCGCCCTCCGCGCCGAATAGCAGGAAGGCCTTAAGACCCATGATTTAGCATGCGGTAATAGACTAGAATCTCCTCTGCATTGCATCCTTCAGCAGTATTATAGCGATCTGCATTTTCACAGGACCATGAAGCACGAGCAAAAGTTGTATACGCTCAGCAGAAGCACCCTCCCTCATCACCCAACCATTCCACCCGATCCGACCGATCCGTCCGATACTTTTTTATTCTTCAAAGCTAAAATCGGGGTCGGACCGAGCTAACTATATGATAATGTGAATGATAATAGC
>CAZCLS010000543.1:0-3109 GCA_964499565.1 uncultured bacterium | reverse complement strand
GCGCCTATGGCGTCGAAGCGGTCTGCTTCAATGAAATCATGGCCCACGACGGCAGTCTTCTGCGTGAAACCGATTGGGCCGGCTGGTGGCCTTATCTGCCCAACAAACGCGACCGGATTCTCTCTTATAACCGGTTCTATGGTCAACTCTACGGCGAAAATAATGCTCTGCGCTGGCGCTTCGCCTCTATGCGCAGCTCCGGTTCGTCCGGCAGCGATAAGCTCGTTACGATCCGGCTCAATACCCCCTCATCAACGACCGGCGGCGGTACTGAATTCGACCTCTTTTCCGAGTTCCTCGCCTGTGATGAAAAATGGGGCAAAAATCTCTGGAAAAACGGGTACGCCAAAATTTTTGACGGAAGCGCAAGTAAGGAATTCAGAATCGATTCAAATCCGGAAACATCTTCACGGGAATTTATAATCAGATGTAAATCTTCAGACTTCCCCTTTGTCGCCCAGGCCTACTCAAACAGCAACAGCCGCCTGACGCTCCGCAACGGCTGGTTGCATGGCGGCGCCATGGCGTGCTCTATTCCCGAATCGTCTGAAACATTTTTCGTCCGGCCGCCCCACCCTAAAATGGAAAAGTTCTATTATGTCGGCTACAGCCTCCAGCAGTCTCTCAGCTATATGACGAAAGCTAAAATTCGCGAGCTCGATATGGATGGCGATCCCGGCAATTATACCGTCCAGCCTGAAATCATTTCTGATAACGGTAACTATGCCCTGAAATATCCCTATAAAAACGGTCATCCTATCCGGCCCAACCGCATGGGATATCTTCCCATGACCATTACCTCCTCGCGTAAATGTAAAGAGGGCTCCGCCGTGTACCAATCGTACAGCGACCGCGTCTGTTTCCTGCGACCTGATATCGTCGAGCTTATCAATATCTCCGACCAGCCTATCAGTCTTAGAAACTGGCGCGTCGTCGTTAATACCGGTATCAGCGCAACGACCCTGGCCGTTATCGATAACTCTGTCTATTACAGCCCTCGCCTGAATGGCCGCTATGTCAATCCTAATCCCTATATCGCCCCTGGCGGCCACTTCTATATGACGAATAACCGCGAAATCTTTGACCTTGAACATTGCGACGCCAGCCGCGTCTATGGCGATAATAAAGACGAAGTTAACCAGGTTTTTGAACTCCCTGATGATAAATGGGGTATCGTCTACGATGTCGTCTATACTGACCATGATTATATCAAAGTTACTGGAGCCGACTGGAAAGATGACCAGCTCTCGGGCGAAATGGTCGAATTCATCGTCGATCGCAAACCTACCGCGCGCTATGACGTCCCCAATGGTGTCTATAATTTTGTCTACGGTAATGATAAAGATACCCTCTTAGTCATGGGTCAGGATCCTGCGGCCGCCGGACTCAAAGCCGGTGATAAAATCCGCGTGCGCGGCCTTCCGCGCCAAGGCGGCTTCGTCTCCTTTACTCTCAAAAATGAATATAATCAGCTGACCGCCCGTACGACCGAGTATGGCTCGGTCGATGAGGAAGAATACGGCTACTCTACCGAAAAATACGACCCGACTCATTACACCTGGGTCAAAATTCGCCAGCCTACCATGGGCGGCCTCCCGCGTGAAGCTAACAGCAGGCTTATGCGCGGCAGTAGTTATATCCGCGCTCATGTTAAAAATAATCTGCTCGCCTCCATGGCCGAAATTCAGAAAATCCGTAAAGCCTCCGATTGGGAAAATGTCGGCGAAGTCAAAGGCGGCAAGTCGAATGTCAAAGTCCTTAAGGCGGTCTCCAAATATTTTACCGTATCCGGTATCCGCTTCGACCCCGAGGAAGAAGGCGTTCATGTCGAAGGCTGGAAACCCGCTTTCGGCAAAGTCGTTTATTCCACCGATCAATCCATTATTACTGATAACGCCGATTGGCAGCCCGACCTGTGGGTTAATCAAACGTTGCGCATTGTCTCCGGTTCCCTCAAAAGTGAAAAATTCCATATCCAGTCCAGTCAGGAAAACAGTGTCAATGTCGAAGGGTATTCCCTCCCCGGTCATCAACAACTTCGCGTCCGGGCCGGTGATATGTTCTGTGTCGGTCCCGGCTATTCAACTCCTATGTTTTATTGCCGCAATGATAACGAACCCGGTGTCTGGGAATGGAAGGATAAAGGTCTCCCCAAAGCCGAGTACGGCCTGTATATCTTCGGTCTCAGCGATTCTATCGATACTACTGAGTTCCTTGAGGAAAACTTCAATGCCGAAATGGATGTCGCCGTATTTAATTATTCTACCCGCGAATTCGATTCCCTCCCTCTCGACCAGGACCGTTTGTCAACCAGTACCGGCGAAGATGCCTATAAACTCGTCAGCAGTTCCGGCCGCCATGTTTATGATAAGGGTGATGGTGTCTTCTGCGGTACGATCCATCCCGAACATATCTCGCCTGAAGGCGGCATCAAAATTAAAATTATCCCCCACGGCATCCAGTCCAAAGGCTGCTCCGGATTCGCCTGGTTCGATTACGCCTACCTTGCCCCCGCCGGCATGGACGGGAAAATTAATCTCAATACCGCGTCCGAACGTGTCCTGGGCTCGCTCAAAAACGTCAACCAGCTCCTGGCCCGTAATATCGCATCCGGTATCGCCGGCAATGGCCAGCCCGGTCTGAAACCGTATAAGAATATCTCCGATGTTCTCGATGTCAGAGGTATGGATTCCACAATATTCGATAATATCTGTAACCTTATTACCGCCCGCAGTGACCAGTTCCGCATCAAAGTCGTCGCCCAGGCTTTGGATGACCCCGCCAACGATGGCCGGTATGCCATCCTGGCTAAATCCCATATGGATGTGGTTGTCGACCGCAGCGGCATCTGCGCCGACCCTTCCTCCGGCTCCTCGTTCTGTATCCTGTCGCGCAAGTAAGTTCATCGGCCTTGTAGATTTCAGAACGTGCTTTATCGACAAAATGACCTGCGTTTAACGTAAAATTGGGACTTGACATTCAAAGGGCTTTTTTGACAGAATTAGCATATACACTATGAAATTATTCTCTCTTTCATCTCTTTTCTTTCACTCCCGCGGAGTGGCTCTGATCGCTGTGCTGGCTGTCCTGACGGTCCTCAGCATCCTTG
>CAZCLS010000542.1:0-3118 GCA_964499565.1 uncultured bacterium | reverse complement strand
ACCTGGCTGTTTATATGGACGCGCTTACGTTTCATATCGCTGTCTATACCGGCACATTCTATCATTATACTGTTCCCGACAGTACGTCTGTGTATGAAAATTTGCAGTACCTGTTCGCCCGCTTGAACCACAAATTAGCTGAAGCGGTGTATCCCCTCTCTCCTTTTGGTATTCTTGACCGTTGCCGCATTGATACCATTGACTTTACAACCAACCGCCGCCTATCAGCTGAGATTCCCCATCCGAATTATTCATTGAAAGCCTATTTCTCCGAACCCGATCAAGGTGGCCACCCGGGCGGTTTTA
Source organism: uncultured bacterium (assembly GCA_964499565.1). GTDB lineage: Bacteria > Auribacterota > UBA3054 > UBA3054 > CAZCLS01 > CAZCLS01. The sequence goes on along the minus strand of CAZCLS010000542.1, from coordinate 2,812 downwards.
TTAATTATCCTCATTATTTCGTCGGCTGGTTCTGGTATCCTAATACCATGTTTTCCGATTCCAGTATGAATGCTTTTATCCACGAGTGCGGTCATTGTCTCCAGGCTCCCGATATCTATAACTTCGATCTCCAGGGAAAGTATAATTTTGTTAATCCCGGCACTTTTGTTCCCTGTACCTGGATGGACCCGCCCGGGAAAATCGATATCATGCGCTCGCCCTACCATGGCACGAATTCAGTTTTTACTGAATATGAAGCCATCGCCATAAACTTGCAGCCCGGCATCCAGCGCCCGGTCACACCCGAGATGCTGGGTAAAGGTCCCGGAAACACTAATTTCGGCTATATGTACCGCGACCTGCCCAAAAATGTCAACCTGCGCCTGTTTGCTGCCGATGGAACCGAATTGGACGGCGCGCCGGTTAAAATTTACCGCGGTTTCCTGCATCAGGTCGGCGGTTATCCTGACTTGTGTTTTACCAATATTCCCTTTTTCGCCGCCACGTATGCCGGGGGCATTACGTTCGTCCCCGCGTTTACCCGCCATGAATCCTTCGAGTCCAAAATGAGCAACTGTTTTCAAGTCGCGGTCTATGGCGGCGCGAAACGCTTTTTTCATATGCTCGATTTCCCACGCTTTAATTATATGTATTGGCACGGTTATACCAATACCGTTGGGTTTGCCTTCACTAACGACTATACCGTGTCTGCTATCACCGATGTTCATATCCGCAATGCAAATCCGCATTCCGACACCACGGCTCTTACCCTGGATATTGCTGTTTCCAATACACCCCGCTGCATGAAAATAAGCGCATCACCCGATGCCCTTGCGCATACACCCTGGCGCCCGTTTTATACTCCCATTTCCTGGCAACTGCCGTCTGAACCCGGCCGGCATTCGGTTTTCGTTCAAGTGCTTTCCCAGGATTTTGTGCCGTCTATACCTGTGTCTGTTAACGTTGAATACGCTCCCGGGCAGAATGATTAATGACACCCTTTATTTCTCAACTATCGTTTGACACTATGTTACCGTATGAAACAAACAGCACATCACCAGCGTGGCATCATCACTACGCTTTTATTCAAAAACGGTATTGCGCTCGTATCAATTTCCGTAGCACTTGTCACCATTGCGGTGTTCGTGTCCACTCTTTCCGCGGTTATGTCCAGCAATTATTCTATTCACATACCATCCAGCCTTAACAATTCGTCATCAGGAAAATCCATGAATCCGATTACTACCCTAACGTTAGTCCGTGAACTCTACTCCCTTGACTCTCTGTCGGAGTATCCTGAACCATATTTTATTACGCGCCAGTTTTCTTCCTATGACCGCCTCTCTCTCGCTCCCGATGCCCCCGGCTGGTTCGCTAATGGTGATTGTGCCAGTACTGAAAATAATAAAAACTATATTCGTGAAGATGATTCTCACGGCCGGGTCGAACGCGTGATCGCTGAAACCGATAAACCCGGTGCCATCGTGCGCTGCTGGACCGCCAATGCCAGCAGCGTCAGAAACAATACCATCCGGTTTTATTTTGACGGGTCCGATTCTCCCGCGATTGAAGAAAATGCCGAGAAGTTTTTCTCGGGGAACGGCACGATTCCTCCCCCGTTTGCCATGGATACTCCCGGTGCCCCGGTACATGATCCCGGCCGCAACTGTATGTTTCCCATACCTTTTGCCCGGGGATGTAAAATTACAATTGAAGGCAATTGGCACCTGTACTACCATATCGGTGTTCGTGAATACAACGATGATATTCTTGTTCAGACGTTCTCACCCGCTGACATGGTCACCTGGAAAAATGACTTCTCAAAAGCGGCGGATGCGATTGTTTCCGCCGGATCACTGCTCACACAGAATCCCGATGACACTCCCCTTGCCTGCACCCTTGCTTCTGACGAACGCAAAGACGCTTTGACACTGGAAGGCCCTGCAGCTATCGATGTCCTTACTATCCGTGTTGAAGCCGATGACCGCGAGGCAGCTCTGCGCGGCACTGTCATGCAGGTTTTTTTCGATGATTCTCCTATCCCCCAGATCGAAAGCCCGGTCGGTGACTTTTTTGGCGCCGGTCCCGGTGTCTGTCCCTGTGCTTCGATTCCTTTTACTGTTACTGAAAACGGTACCATGCAGTCCCGCTTTCCCATGCCATTTAAACAGTCCGCCCGCATCAGATTTAAAAATTATTCAGGTCAGTCCGTTGCCGTTACCGGTTTCGTTCGTCCCAAAAAATATCAGTGGTCCGAGCGCAGTATGCACTTTCGCGCCAAGTGGCGGGTAGACCACGATGTCGAAGGCTCCGGGGCCGGCAATGACATGAATTATCTCGATCTTCATGGCAAGGGAGTTTGGGTTGGTACGGCCCTGATGATTATGAATCCTACTCATAACCCGGAACTGTATGGCGGTTGGTGGGGTGAAGGTGACGAAAAAATATATATCGACGGCGAATCTTTCCCCAGTACCTTCGGCACAGGTTCCGAAGATTATTTCGGCTATGCCTGGAGTTCGCCCGACCTGTTCGATAACGCCTTTGTCGGTACACCGCGCTGTGACGGTCCGGGCAACCGCGGCTTTACATCGAATTACCGCTGGCATCTTATCGATCGCCTGCCTTTCGCGAAAAGTATCGAGTTTTATATGGAACTGCAAACCCACACTTTTACACCAAACATTAGTTACGGCCGGATCGGGTATTGCTACACCCTCCCCGGCACCCGCGATAATCATACCGAACTTACTCCCTTGGCTGTCACTATCCGGTATCCCGGCTCGTACCAGGTTCAAGGCTGGGAACGCAG
>CAZCLS010000541.1:0-3126 GCA_964499565.1 uncultured bacterium | reverse complement strand
GGAATCATGATTGTCCGGTTTGTGTATTTTCAGGATAATATTTTTTGACACAGTCCGGACATATCGAGTGCGAAAAGCGTGCTTCCGAGTGTTGGTCAATATACGATTCAAGCTGCTGCCATTCATCTTTTTCAGTTCGTATTTTTTTACAGAAGGAACAGATAGGCAGGATGCCTTCCAACAAGTGTATTTTTTTCAGCATGTGGCGGGTAACAAGACCTGTCATTATGGCAAGCATCAGGACCAGAATTGATTCGAACAAGCTCTCAATATAATTCACCGGTGTTGCCGCAGCGCCCAGCAGATGGTGTGGCAGATCCAACAGTTCGTCCAGCCACAGCAGAATAATAATCAGCAGAAAACCAGCCGTTTCAGCGTATAGAACAATATTGAGTTTGACCGGTACGGTTTTCATAAGAAAAGTCCATGCTTCAGCAGTTATTTCGGATCAGCTTTAATGTATAACTCTTTGGGAGGTGTTCTAAAATATTTAAACATGGCGGGACAGATCCAACCCTCCATATCATGCTCGGGAGAATAATACCAGTTGCCGGCGCCCTGTTTACGGCGCCAGACAATTTTCATGGCGTACCCGGGAAATTCAGCAGCCGAAAATGTCAGGCGGAATCCGTTGCCGGCATCAGGAATGTCCTTTACCAGGAGATCGATCATTTCAGGGACACCGCCCACAAACGGTTCGCGAAACAATCCGGTTCGCGGATCATCAAATACCCACGTGCCTTCATACCGGTATGGGGCGATAACCAGGATTGAATTTTCAGAAACGCCGAAACGGGCTGTATACAGAATCCGGGGATTGACGGGAGAATCCACGGCAAAAATAAAGAGCAGGAGCATGCCGATAATACCGAGAGCAGCGATACCAAGCGGCGCGCGGCGAACCGAGCAGATGATGGCGGCGGGAAGCGCTATCACAAAAAGCAGAATATATGCACTGATCACCAGCGGGAAAAAGCCGGGCAGCCGCAGCCAGAAGGCAGGTGACAATCCCGCTGCTATCCCGATGATGTATGGAACCAGAAGCAGTATGCCGCCGGTAAGCAGTGCGGCAATAATAGTCAGACGGATTAACGATGTTTTCGGTGATTGCATAAACTGGTAATACGGATTATTCCTGGTCAGATTCTTCCGGAGCGTTGCGTACTTCATCCAGCAGAGACAGGATTACATCTTTGTACCCCGCCGGCGCTTCGATATGGCCCCAGCTCCCTTGTTGATACAAACCGTCATAGGCACTGTCATGATAACTGCGCATAAGATGCGGGATATTCCGTTCTTCCAGAAGCTCTTCCATAATATTCGCTTCAACTTCATTGGACAGCAGGGCTATTTTTTCGATTTCTTCCATAATGAGCCTTATTTCATTGTTATGTTTGATTTTCAGTAAAACGGGCAGCATGAATTTTATGATACGCTAATTGCTCGGGGAAAAACGGCGGGTTGTCCTCGTCCGCATAGCCGATGGCAATAATTGAAAGAACGCGTATCTTTTCCGGAAGTTTGAGCAGCTGTTGAACATACGCTTCCGCGCTCTGCGTTTCAGCATGCATACGTTCCCTGATCTGAATCCAGCAGCTTCCCAAACCCAGTGAAAGAGCCATATACTGTACCGTAACGGACGCGATCGAACAGTCTTCGATCCATACGTCCGATATGGTTTCATCTCCGCAGACAACAATACCCAATGGGGCGTCTTTCAGAAATGCTGAACCATGCGGTTTGGCCTGAGACAATTTTTCCAGCATCTCCAGGTCATCCACAAAAACAAATTCCCATGGATTAAGGTTGTGCGATGAAGGCGAGCGCAGAAGCCCTTCCTTCAGCAACTCCAGTAACCCGGCGCTGAGATGCGTTGATTGATATTTTCTGACACTGCGTCGTTCTCTGAGTAAATCTAACATACTAGTTGATGGTCGTTGGTTAATGGTCGTTGGTTAATGGAGTTGTCAGGGTTCAGGGTTCAGTGTTCCAGTACACCATCACTCTATTACTCCATTATTCCACTACTCCATATGGGCGGACACATGGGTCCGCCCCTACACGTTACTGCACTATCTGCATATCTTTGGTGTAGCTGTTTAATACCTCGCACCCGTCGGCGGTAACGAGCACCAGGTCTTCTATACGGACACCTACTTTTCCAGGCAGGTAAATGCCGGGCTCGATTGAAAAAATCATGCCTTCCTGTACGGGCATCTCATTGACCGAACTGATATCAGGATACTCATGGATGTCAATCCCGATATTATGGCCCGTCCGGTGAGTGAAATACGGACCGTAGTCCGCTTCTTCAATCACCGCCCGTGCCGCCCGGTCGATATCACTGCAGCGCGCTCCCGGCTTGATCAGCTGTTCCGCCGCCAGGTTGGCCCGACGAACGATATCATACAGCTTTCCGGATTCCTCCGGCGTCGCGCCGAAAAATACGGTGCGGGTCATGTCGGACCAGTAGTGGTTGAGCATCGTGCCGATGTCCATGATCACCGCGTCACCCGGCTTGGGCAAGGCCGTTCCGCTGCCATGATGCGGGTCGGCTGCGTTTGCACCGAAAGCGATAATACCAAAATAGGCGGAACCGGAACCGCCGCGCGCTTCGTACATATCACCCAGCATGCGCGAAAGCGTTTTTTCCGCGAGCCCCTCTGCTACCCGGGGAACTAATTCGGCCATGACTGCGTCGTTGATACGGGACGCTTCCCGCATAAGGGCGATCTCATCCGCGTCCTTTATCATCCTGGTTTCATCAATAACGGCTGAACCGTTAACAATCTTCAGGCCGGGAACGCGTTCCATCAGGTTGATCAGGAAATGTGCCGGCCAGGTTTTTTCAATACCAAGTGTTCCGGTCGGACTCACTCGTTCGGCCAGCATACTAATCGGATCCTGGATGTCGTTATACACGATAAGGTCCAACCCGGGCGCTTCGGTAATGCAAAACAATTCATTAACAAAAAACAGGCGTTTTCCGCCGGTATCGAGATACAACGCCAGCAAACGCTCACCGGGCCCGACATGGTTACCGGTGAGATAATAGATTGATGACGGCGCGGCCACGACCAGCTGGTCAATGCCCTTTTCCCGCATTTTAGCTGTTAATGAATCAAT
>CAZCLS010000540.1:0-3127 GCA_964499565.1 uncultured bacterium | reverse complement strand
CCTGTTCAAGCTCCCGGCGGTAAGTAAAATCGGTCGGATCAGTCCGATTAGCTGCCGGAACGGAAGCAAATCACTGACGACCCCGTTTTTTTCTCATATGCTCATCCAGCCAGTCAAGAATTCGCGCGTTCGATATGATAACAGCACCCATCTGGCAATGTTCTTCGGCGCCTTCCGCCTTTGTAAACAACATATAATCTTTCGGACATGTAAGGGCTTTGAAGAGCATCTTTGCCTGGCCCGGCATATCCTTGTCTTCTTCGGAATCAACAATAAGCATAGGACAGGTAATATTTGCCGCGACATCCTTCATGGTATAAGCCCGTGTCATTTTGAGCCATTCACTCGGGGATTTGGCACGGAAGGTAAACATGCCATTTGCCATCTGCCATCGTAACGTGGGATCTGTTTTCATCCTGGTATAAATCTCTTTGTCCATTACAGCCGCGCTCTCTACGGAATCGAGCGCTTTCTCATCTTCCGGAGGCAAGCGAGCTGCGGCGTGAAAATCATAGACGCCTCCATTGGCGATGCAAGCCGCAATCCTTTTTTCAAAGGCGGCGGCCCGGGGAGCAAGATATCCGCCAAAGCTGATGCCCATCAAAGCAATACGATTTGTTTCTGCTTCTTTCAGGGTAAGGGCATAATCGACAACCGCCTTCACAACCGTTTCCCAGTCGGGACGGAAAGGGAGCTTCTGTACTCTGATCACGCCGCCCTGTCCCGGTCCCTCAAACAGGAGGACAGAATACCCTCGTTTAACAGCGAAGAAAGCGGTTTCGAAATATAACTCTTCCGCTGTGCCGTCAAAACCTGAGTGAACAATCAGCAGGGGTCTCTTTGCCCCCGACGCGTCGGCAAGGCACAGGTATCCGGGCAGGTTCGTTTTCTCAAAAGGGATTTCAACAGATATTATCGGATGATCCGCCAGCTTAGCCGCTTTACGGAAACAGTCCCGGCCTTTCTGCCAAACTGATATAATGCGCGGGTCTTTGGGATTAGTATGCAGAAAAAATTCGGCTGACCGGTAATAATTAGCCGCCTTTAAAAATTCCTGCCGGGCACTGATCTTATGGTCTCGCGCAAGAAAATCATCACCAGCTTTCTCGCACTGTTCAGCGGTCTTCAGCCATTCCCTGTACCAACTTTCATCGTCGCCTTCCTTGACTGCGTAAGCCGTCTTGAGAACCTCACCAGCATCCGCTCCGCCGCTAACGGCATACCCCAGTGCCCGTAGTGTCTGGAACGAATATTGCGGGTCTTTAAAAACCAGCTGAACCGCGGATACTGTGCATGCCATACCCGCAGCAATCGCGAATACCAATACTGAAACAGCAATTATTCTCGGAATGCTTTTCATAAACGAATCTACCTCTTTCAAGAGTGGAACAGTAAATAACTCAACTTACAATTTCCCGGGATATTGTCATCTTGTCAACTAATGTGATATCAAATGGGCAGATTATGTGCCAGGATTGTGTTGTTATTGACACCTGTTCGAATTCCCGGCGGCAGATAAATCGGACTGATCCGACCGATCGGTCCGATTAGCCGCCGGAAGGATGGGTAATGCGATTTATTTTTCCATTTTAATTTTGAGGCCTTTTTTCTTGGCGGTATAGGTACTTTGAGCCGCAGCGCCATGGCCTTCGCCGCCGATAAGCAGAGCGCCGTCCAAGTTGACTGTTTTTTCGATTTTATTAGTCTGGCTGGTGGCGTTGCGGATAGCATCAAAATCGCTCATATTCATGAGCATGCCGCCTTCGTTGGCTTTTTTAATAATGTACATGAAATTGAGCTGTCCATCTTTGATCCAAGCTTTGAACATACCGAAGCTGGGAAATGAATGATGGCCGGAGCTGCGGGTAGAAGTGCCGTAATAGAAAAATTTCTTTTTGTAGCGGGTGCCGTCCCTGCCGGTAACGCCGGTCGGGTCGGCGAAACTGTGGTCCAGGCTGGGGGCCTGGCCGGATTCAGCGAAACGGATCGTGAAATCATTAGCGTAATCAAAACTCTGATACGAGGTCGGGCAGGAGCCTTTAATTTTCCAGACCTGCTGGGCTTCATAGGGGTCATCAGTTTTATACTTGAATTTGCCGCCGCCGTTTGCCAGGCTGATATCAGCGGGAACCGTTACGGAGGGAAGCGGGGTCATTATTTCCCCATTACCGGGACTACGCGCGGAAAGTTCATTAGCGGCGCTGAAGATCATGACCGCAGCAATAATAATCCCGATACCACCTAAGCACGCATAACGAACATTCATATAGGCCTCCTCTGTTATAGAGATAGTATAGCAAAGATTTTAGCGTGATGCAACTACTGATTATCGATGCTGGTCTATGGTAGCGGAAGAAAACAGGACCAGACCGATCGCGGCTGTTCCGACGGACCATACGGCCAGGATAATGATATCTTTGAGGACAAACGGAACAAAATCGGTCATGACGGCGCGCAAGACCCGCACAGCATAGAAGGTGGGAGTAAGGCAGGCAATGAACTGTTCCCAGGGCGGCATGGTTTCGACCGGCACGAGCACACCGCTGATGAACATCAGGAGCAGGACGGCCATGTAGGTTATATCATCATACAGCATCGAGCCACGGGTCAGGGTGGCGATGCAGAAGAACAGGCAGCAGCAGAAGAGGACAATCAGCAGGATCAGCGCCAGCCAGCAGAGATAATGAGTCGGCCAGGGCCAGGAAACGAACGGGCGGCACAGCAGAAAAGAAACGAGCAGAATGCCATACGTGATGACCGTGCCGCCTAATATCCGGGCTAACACCTGGGTGCCGCGGCGGGCGGGAGTAACCAGAAACGAATACAACGTGGCATACTCCCAGTCCTGCCGCCAGACGAGACCGCAGTTGATAGATGCGAGGATCATGATCAGGAAAGGCAAGACACCGGCGGCCATGAAGACGCTCATGGTTTCGGTTGAATAGCGGTTATTGACTAAATTGATATTCATATCCTGGCCAACAGCATCTGAGGTTTGAACAGCAACGTTGAGAAGGATTGAAGCGAGTTCGCGGTCGAGCAGGGGATTGCGGCCGCCAAACACCAGGTTGACGCGTTCAACCGGGGAGGTTTGAACGGACACGAAACCGACGATAGAACCCTGCAC
>CAZCLS010000539.1:0-3137 GCA_964499565.1 uncultured bacterium | reverse complement strand
AATTTTCAACGATCGGGAATCCATAAATATAGGCATCTTTAGCGATAACCTGTGCTGCGGCAGGTGTGAGAGCCTCTGCCGACACAAGAGCCCTAGTGGGAGTGATACTATCTGCTGTTGGGAGTGCCTGGTTGAAAGCGGAAGTCTCCGGGGGTGCAGGCGGCTTTCCAGGCATGAGATCACCGGCCTGTGCATGTGTCACAAAAACACATGCAATCATCAGCAATGATATCAACGGTGTACCATGCTTCAACGGGTTCATGTAACTGCTCCTTTTCATACATGCTGTTGCATACGAAATGCACATTAATTTCCGGAATAGTATACCATAAGATCTCTTAAATGGTAAGTTTATTACCTACTTTAGAATCATTGTTGGAATTAAAACAGATAGTTTATAACCGCACACACAATTCATAAGGCATCTTCACCATGCAGCCAGTGTAATCCTTCCGGCCCATTTTTTTCAGCCATTTCAAGTATCGACCGGTAATAGGCATTTACATCACTGACAGTGTAATCATAACGATGATAATCTGTATGCAAGTAGTTTACAATACCCGTACCCGTAAACTGACAACAATCATAGTATCCAAATCATGCCAGTTAAAACCATCAGCCAATTGTGCTGTAAATGACGATATTGCTTCGAATAGTTTTCCATGTCCACGTAAGGAGGTATCCTGTTTATCCGGCTCTGATGGTTTTTCGCTCTCTAAAGGTACGTCGTCGCTTGTTTTGACGTTTCCAGCGGATTCTTCCACGAGTTTAATAGCATAGGCATACAGCGTGTCTGAATGACGGATATACAAACGCCCGCCGCATACCACCGGATGTGCCCAGTATGCTCCCTGTCCTCCTCGCGGAACCGAAAACTCGCTGATTTTCTTCCAGCCTTCCTTCGCGGGTTCAACCAGAGTCATTCTGCCCGTTTCATCCAGACAATATAAACGGCCATCGGCATAGGTTAGAGATCCTTTACCCGGCGATTGCCACAGTTTTTGCCCATCTGTGATATTCAGGCAGGTCCACCCTTTAGCCTCCTGCCCGGCTCCGTAAACATACCCGTCAACCAGAATAACACCGCCATGGTGATTGTCAAGAAGCTCGGACGTCCATACGGATTTGACCGTCCATATGCCGTCAGCCTGCCGTACAGGTTGTAACAAAACACTGCCCTTACCATACCCACTGGAGGCATACACCTGGTCGTCATGAACAATCACATCCGTGGCGCTGTTATTGCGTTCGTTGCCGAAAGCATACTGCCAGAGCAGTTTGCCATTTCCCGGGTCTACCGCGAATATGCGCTTCGCACTCAGACCGATAAGCTGCCCGATATCGCCTATGGCTGCCGGTACCAGTGCGGAATACCCGATCGGATCGTCAAATGATTTGTTGCTCCATATCGTCTTCCCGCTTTTTTTGTCTAACGCGACAACATAACCTTCGGTACCGCCCGGACAGAAAAACACACGATTGCCCAGTACTAAAACCGATTCGCAATAGCCATACTTCGGTTTCGGCGCTTTAAATTCAGAAATCGAATCCCGATGCCACAACTCTTTGCCCGAAGCGGCATCAAACGCGGTCAACCTGCCCAACTCGGACAAATGATATACTGAGTCACCGTCAATAGTCGGTGTCCCGCGAGAACCTGCGTATGACACTGCCCAACTTTGATCTTCAGATGCCTGCCACGATTCACCATTTTTCCGGCGCCACAGCACTTTGCCATTCGGGTCTAAAGCAATGACAAACGTATCCTTGCCACTCATCCCGGCCGAGAAAATACGACCTCCCGCTACCGCGACCGAGCTGTAGCCGTGACCAAGGCCGGAAGCTGTCCAGAGCAGTTTCGGACCATCTTTCGGCCAGGAAGCCAGCAGCCCCTTTTCAGCGGATATATTGTTTCTCAAAGGACCATGGTAACAAGGCCAGTATCCGCTATTATTTGTTGTTTCGGCGCTAATGGTGCCGGCAATTATACTGAAAACAATAATTCCCTGCTTTAGCATATCTGCTCCTCAAACGAATATTATGTTTATTCCCCGCTATTTTTTCTTCAGGGTGACAGCGGTACCGTAGGCAAGAAGTTCGGCAGCACCCTGCATAACCGCGGAAGTCGTGAAACGGGCGCAGACAATGCCGTCGGCACCCATAGCTGTGGCATTCTCAATCATCCGGTCCAACGCCTGCTCGCGCGATTCCGCAAGCATTTTGGTGTATTCCAGTATCTCTCCGCCAATCATGTTTCGAAGCGCTGCCATGATGTCTTTGCCGATATGCCTGGCCCTGATGGTATTGCCTTTAACCATACCCAGTGTCTTGACGATTTCATACTCCGCGAACTCGTCTTGCGTTGTAATAAGCATGTTGTCCTCCTATTTTTCAACAGTGTTCTCGTAATGATCATCTTCTTTATTACTCAAGCGATCCTTTATAACTTTGGCAAACAGCAATCCGATCCCGATAATCGCTATCAACCCGATTATACCCAGGGGAAAAACCACAATCAGGCCGACAACAATCGCAATGAACCAGCATACTGCTACAATTGCCAGTAAAATGTATCCGATGTTTTCCATGGAAGTCTCCGGTCCGGTTTTTAAATCCTGAAATAATAAACATAACAGGTTGTATAGATATATTATACCAAACAAATATTTTATTTTGTTTTTTTTACCGCAAATTTCGATAGCAATTTCAATCCATAATTCAGAAGTTTGTATGTTTGCACAGTATGGACATAATAGACTCAATCGCCAGCAACTATTTCAAAGATTATTTATTTTTTCGTTTGATATTTTTTCTTACACGGAACATTCGTTCGGTAAAGCCCCCATTATCTTCGAAATCGGTGCTCAATGCTTTGATTTGCCGGTTTAACAATGCTATTGTCACACCTGTCAAAACAATCATGGCATTAGCTGTTATCTCCGCATAAGCGGTTCTTTTAGAAATTGAGTTTCTCGGGTAATCTCTATCATAGAGAGTTTTAACCCATTCAGCAAGTTGATCTGCATTGGCACATCTCTGTGAAACAAGCTCTTTTCGTCTCGGGTCAGTATTTAACCATTCATTCATTCTCCAGTGGCGTAGAAATTGTTCATAATCAAGTTTCAACTCGTCAAGAC
>CAZCLS010000538.1:0-3141 GCA_964499565.1 uncultured bacterium | reverse complement strand
TAGTGCCTAACAGCCAGGGACTGAGCATCGTGTAGATATCACCGGGATACTGCTGATCGACCATGACGGCTCTAACTGCCGGATGCGAGCTCAGGGTCATAAAAGCGATAATACACAGTATGCCGCCGGCACCGATCAAAACGGCGATCAGTCGTTTAAAGCGGGCATACAGCAACTGCAGTCCTGCGAGCAGACCGCCGGCCGACAGGAGGCCTGCGAAATAGATCAGCATTTTCATGTAAGTCAGATACATGACAAACACTAACAGGATGAAGGCGGCAGCGGTAATGAAGGTATACAATCGTGGCCTGCGCAAAGAAGCGAAGAACCAGACGCCTGTTAGACAGAGTGCCATAAGCACGAGCATGCCCTGGATCTGAGCCAGGGAATTGTTCTGGACTGAATATGCTAACAGGGGCGAGGCGGCGGTGACCACCGCCGTGAGCCAGGCTGCCGCTGTCGTGCCGTTACACTGCATTCTGACGATGCAATATACCAGCAGGGGAATACACATAAACAAAATGGTTTGCCATACCCGGTAAACTTCATGCGCTTCGGTATGCAGCAAAGATGAAACCATGGCAAGGGAATAGGCGGTGCCGGGCCGTTTCTGTGTTTTCAGATGATAGGCGCCGTAGCTGAGACTGCCGGCGAACCAGTCACCGGCATGATCATGCTGGTAAGCGTGATATGACTGGACATTTCTGCGCGCGCGCAGCGGAAGGTTGACCGCTTCGAGTGAGATCCGTCGGACTTCAACGGTAGTAAATAGATTACCATACAGGCGCAGCGAAACAAGGGGGGGATTCAAACCGGTTGTGAATTCATGATGATATGACTGCCAGACCCGCCGGAAGGGAGTATTGGAAATGATCAGTTGTGAATCGGGGGGATAGGTATTTTTATCATGGAACAGGTCTGCGGCGAGTTCATTGCCGGGATACGGTACGGGACTGCGGGCTGTGATGCTCAAGCGGTAGCGGGTGAACGGCAGCAGGGAAATACTGTGGCGTGTACAGTAGACGGTTGAGGAAGCGGGAACAAGTGTTATGCCGTCGGGAGAAAATGAGTAATGCGCATATTCAGACCAGAGCGTGTCGGCATCAAAGCTGTAGCGGTCGGTAATCTGTTTGACATATTCGGCGCCGGTACAGTTTATCAGTCCGTCAATACAATCGGAATACAGGCCTTCAGGCGGCCGTGATTTCATAGGGCCTGACAGGCACAGGAACGCGAGCGCGCAGGCGCTGAGAGGAACAATGCTTTCGGTGTTAAAGCCGAAGCGGCGTTTCGCGGTGGTTGTAAACACGAAGATATCAGCGCAGAGCGAACCGGCAATAACCAGGCCGATGGCATAGGGGTACGGCAGAGCGAGAAGTTCACAGGAGAGGGTCATGCCGGCGGTAAGGACGGCGAATCCGAGCGGCAGGGCGCACAGGCAGGTAAACTGCTTGTACTGTTCAGGCAGTACGAGCCTGGCAAGCCACCAGCCGCATAGCAGCAGCAGACCGAGCATAGTCCCGAGCTGCAGGAGAATTTCCAATGACAGCAAATGGTTCCATGCGCCGGAGCCAAAAACAACCGCCGTGATGATAACGGCAATGAAAATACCATACAGAAAACGGGATCGGGCTGGAGCCGGTTTAGCGGTCAGCAGGAGTAGAATCAGAGCCGCGGCAAGAGCGGGCAGACCGACCGCCATGAATTTCCGGCTGGAAAACGTGCTGAAGAATGAAGGGGGAGCTGATAACGGAAGCTGAATGGTACTGGAAACAGGCACGAGAGAGAGATCTTTGAACTGGATTTCAGCCCGGGCTACACCGAACAGGCGCAATGAAACAGAGCGGGGAATGTTCGAAGCGCAGAAGATTTTGGAAAAGGTCTGCCAATCCGCGGACAACTCATTGCCGAGTATGTGCACTTCACCTTCGGGAGAATCATACAAACCGCCCTGAAACAAATCGAGATAGAGAGATTCGCGTTCATTGGGCCGGCCGGGCGTGCGTGCGGTGACACTGAGAACATAATGGTTACTGGGATCGATGGGGAAATAATCACGGATAAGAAACATGCCGGAATTTGTAGGAATGAGGGCGACATACCCGGGAGTAAACCGGCAGTGATTGACAGTGTCCCAGTCGGACCGGGAGGTAAGGGTAACGCCGGTAAGCGCTGGAATAGAAGGATTATACGGCGCGAAACTGAAATCGCGGAAGCTGAGCGTATCATACCCGGAAGCGATGATCCGCAGGTATGTTCCGGTTGGCAGCGAGAGAGAATTAAAAACAAAAACGTTCGTCTGCCACGGGCGGGAACCGCGGGCGGGTTGAAGGTACCAGTCATGTTCGGGTGTGTCCCAGGCATCCGGTTTGAAAAAGTCGATCAGAACTGTTGCGGGCCAACCGGTGGCGGCATACGAATATACCAGCGAGAGCGAGTACAGGGTGTTTGAGGGGAGAACCGGTGCCCGGGCATATTCGATAATAGCATTGGACGGATTCGCGTAGAGGGTAAGGGAATTGGAAACGACGGAAATCAGGGGAGAAATCCAGAAATTCGTGGACGTGTTGTATGAAACCGGCAATGATTCCCGCGCGGGAGAGGCGCTGCCTGCCGCGGGAGCAATGCAGGCCAGCAGGATCAAGACCGCAAGAATGCGGGGTACGGGATTGAATGAGAATATCTTCACGAACAGCAATTGTTTCAAGCTCATAATCAGAAACAATAGAGCTTCATTACATACAAAGGTACATTATAACATATTCCGGAGGCATATTTGCAATAGTACTATGTTAGATTCCGATAAGGAAACTCATTTGACTATATGGGCTCAACATGGTATAATTAAAAATCGATAGTTACAACATTGCTGTTTTAGATAACTGATAAAGAACTCTTCACTAACCTAAATGGAGGCATACACATGAAGCAACTACTTGTACTTTTAACTGCGTGTGCTCTGTGCACAACAGGTGTATTCGCGGATACACTGCTGAATATTGATTTTGAGAATCCGCCCTACACGCTGGGTGAGCTGGACGGGCAGGAAATGTGGTCAACGTATCCCGGAACCGCGCCGGAAGCGACAGTTGTCAATGCCAGCCCGACACCGTCACAGGGCAGCCAGTGCGCTCTGGTGGT
>CAZCLS010000537.1:0-3150 GCA_964499565.1 uncultured bacterium | reverse complement strand
GCGGATACATCATTCGTAGCCTGAGCAGCCGCGGTCTGATTAGTCGACTTGGCAAGATTTTCGGCTTCTTCAAGAGACATCAACGGTGTAGAGCGTTGAGATGAAGAGACACCGGAAGAGCGGCCGGAGACTAACGATTCATCCGACATTTTACTTTGCCAGGTAACGGCTATACAGAGGACAATAAAAGCGATAGCAAACACTTCAGTCGCTTTAGTCAGGACATCACCGGTACGGCTGCCGAAAACGGCCTGGCCCTCCCCCATTCCGAAAGCGCCGGACAAACCCGCACCTCGACCGGACTGAATAAGCACAACGCCGACCAGGCACAGGCTTACCAGCACAAGGATAATTATTAATAGTATATATAACATCCGATACTCCAACCGGGTTAGGTGAACAATCAGTTAACGATCAGTGCCTTAGCGACATCGACCGCACTGGCAGCATCCGGGGCATAGCCATCCGCGCCGATTTCATCAGCGTATTTCTGGGTAACCGGGGCACCACCGATAAACGTTTTAATCTGACCCTGCAATCCTTTGGCATGAAGCGCGGCGATGATGTCCTTCATGGAAGGCATCGTCGTCGTCAACAGAGCGGACATACCGATCAGTTTAGCGCCATTAGACTGGGCCGCATCGATAAGTTTATCCGGCGGACAGTCAATACCGCAGTCAATAACTTCGAAACCGGCACCTTCGAGCATCATGCAGACAAGATTTTTACCGATATCATGCAGGTCGCCCTTGACAGTACCAATAACGACTTTACCGATCGGTTGCACACCGGATTCAACCAGAAGAGGTTTCAGGACATCCATACCTGAATGCATAGCGCGGGCGGCGATAAGGACCTGGGGAACATAAACTTCATTTTTTTTGAAGCGTTCACCGATGACATTCATACCGGTGATAAGTCCTTTAGTAAGGATATCGGATGGAGATTCACCGGCATCGACTGCCTGTTGAACCAGCTCCTTAACTTTGGGGGCCTGACCTTTGATAAGGTTTTCAGAAATTTCTTGAAAAACAGACATAAAGCACCTTTGCAATCGAATAAAAAAATAAATGGTGGGTACGGATAGTACCCACAAAACTACCCCGCCTGGACTCGAACCAGGAATAAGGGTACCAAAAACCCTAGTGTTGCCATTACACCACGGGGTAAACAACCGAAAAAGTCTACCGTTCAGCCATTGAATAATCCTGCCAGACGAAGTACGGGAATTCGTACTGATCGTACACGGTATAGGTATCATCCACGGTCCCGAAGGTAGCCAGATCCATGATACCTGCTATCGCGCGCACGCCGGAAAGGCCAAGACCTTTAAAGAAGCCTTTGACGGGGCCGACGATGGCATTGTCACGCGTTTCGACATACATGCTGCGAGGCAGTTCAACCCAGAACGAGCCGGTATTGATAAGGCCGCGAGTCATTTTGAAGCCCCATTTATCAAACCAGAGGTCTGCGGTACGGGCCTGACGCACGGCATTTGCTTCGTCTTTAAGCGTGTCGGGGTCGACCGCCGCACAAGCATTGAATGCTGCAAACGCCATTAGAATTGCTGCTACTACTGTTAATTTTTTCATTCCTTGCCTCCTCGTTTAGTTAGTCGTTCAACAACAGTATAATATACACCTCATTCTCTACCGCGCCTGCGGCAGAGTTATTTCCACTTGATATGACTCAACGCGTTCAAGCTGGTCGATTGATAACGCTTCACGTTGGGCTTTGGCATCACTTCGGGGCATAGCCATAACGGTAATTTGTATTTTGCGCGGCATGGCATTTTGCTGAAACGAATCCCAGTTATTATCGATCCACTGACTGTTCTTCGTGCTCCAGAACCTGACTTTAAAGGCGATAATGCCGAAAGCAAACGGCTCCGCTTCCTCGGCATCGAACGTAATCTCGGGCCAGACAGGATCTTTATAATTCCACATTCTTTCCGTTTTGTTCAGGCGCCATAACTCAAAGTTCTGCCAGTCAGGAATAGTTTCTTCTTCGTCACGGTATGCGGGCTTAATCTGGTACGCGACTTCCAGGAGGCCGCGTTCCGTCGTGCAGCCGAAGCGAAGAACGCTCTGGAACGCGGAAAGTTGTTTAATTTGAAAATAAACCTGTTCGCCATCCGGACGATTATTATTAATGATCGCCTGAGAGAGTTCGCGATGCAGCTGTTCAGTTGTCGCGCGGATATTCTGCATCATTTCCGATTTCTGCTGCATATCCTGGACCGTATCGACAGCCGTGTTGAACGCGACCATGAGAGCAGTCATAAGCAGACCGAGAACACTGATCGCGACCAGCACTTCAATCAGAGTAAACCCAAATACCGTCTTGCAGTTATTTTTGGCCATATTTTGTTGCGGGATAAGGGTTATGCACACGGAATACCTGGCGAAGAATAGGTTTGTTCATTTCAGACTCTTTAACAATCGAAAAGTCCAGGGGAACATTTTCGGTTTCAATCTGGTCTTTCTGATACACTTTGAATTCAACCTGGAAAAAGACGCCCTTCGTGCCGGTTTTACCGATTTTAGTATCACCGCTGATGCCGATATCCGTGACCGTATACTGCCAGAAATAGCGGGGATTGTTTTCAAAGGGGTACACCTCTGATTCATACACGGGACCGGCCCAGGTTTTTTCCTCTTTATAATTCATGTAATGGGCGAAAGCGCGGTCATGTTTGAGATAACGCGCAGCGATCACTTTGCTGGGGTCATCCGTTCCGCTCATATTCGGGTCGCTTAATTCATACATTAATTCATTGACTTTAGAGCGGACCAGGTTGGCGAGAATAGTATCATTACGAGCTTTCCGGAAAGAATCGACGCCGACCGGAAAAATCGCCAGGATGCTGAGCAATCCGATCGAAAGAATGGCAATAGATGCCAGGATTTCAATCAGACTGAATCCGCGACGGAGTATAGATACGTTTAGCTTACTCATA
Organism: uncultured bacterium; assembly: GCA_964499565.1. Classification (GTDB taxonomy): domain Bacteria; phylum Auribacterota; class UBA3054; order UBA3054; family CAZCLS01; genus CAZCLS01. The sequence goes on along the minus strand of CAZCLS010000537.1, from coordinate 191 downwards.
ACATTCCCTTTGCTGTATTTACCTTCATCATTCATTAGTAGTCAACCCTATTTTTCCGGCAAGTTCATCTTCAGTTTCAGGCGCTTCGGCACGTTCGGCGGTTCCTTCAGCTTTCAGTTCCTCGGGAGCCGCGGGAGTTTTTATAATATCACTGACGCGGGCCATTCCGGCTGCTTTATACAGCGTCAGCG
>CAZCLS010000536.1:0-3152 GCA_964499565.1 uncultured bacterium | reverse complement strand
AGGTTCAAGTCGCGCAGGACGGGGGTAAGGCGATTATAGCCGAAGGAGACATTTTCGAAAGTGATTTCCCCTTTCACGGGAGAGACGGAAACGGGATGTTCAGGCGAGTCGATATAGGAAGGAGTATCAAGAATTTCAAAGATACGGTGGGCCTGGGTAGCGAACTGGGTCAGCCAGTTGGTAAATTGAGTCAAGGTATTAAGGGGGCCGTAGAACATCCAGAGGTAGCCGAAAAAGGCCATAAGGGTACCGAGGGTCATTTGCTGGCCGATAACATCCCGACCGCCGACATACCATACAATCCAGCCGCCGAACTGGAAGACAAGGCCCATTATAGGATTAAACGTAGCGACGCCTTTATCGACTTTACGGCGGGAATCGCGCAAACGGCCGCTGACGGAATCAAAGCGGGCGGCTTCACGGGAGCCCTGGCCGAAGGCTTTAACGACACGGATACCGTTAAGGATGCCGGAGAGAGTACCGGCCTGTTTACTGGAAGAGTCCCAGAAGCGGTAATAATTAGGATAAATGACGCGCCAGAAGAGTAAACTACCGATAATGACTAAGGGAGCGGGGATAAGGGTAAAGAAAGCCAGCTTGGCATTCAGGCTGAACATCATGATGCCGACGCCGATAACCATGAGGATTTGCGCCAGAAACCCGCCCGCCAGCTGGTTGACAAAACCGTGCAGCGCTTCAGTGTCATAGGCGACACGGCCGACCAGTGAGCCGACCTGCTGCCTGTCGTAATAAGCGACCGAGAGCTGCTGGAGATGAGAAACCAGGCGGCCGCGCATATCGAACGTGACGGCGGTACCGACGAGGGTACCGAGGCGGCCGTTAAAAATATTAACGATCATGCGGAAAACCTGGACAAAAGCAAGCATCATAACGACCTGGAGCAGCATAATGACATGCTTATGGCCGATGGCAACATCCATCTGGATTTTACGCGCGGCTTCGGGAGAGCCGGGGAGGACATTATCGACAAGGTAGCGGGTAAGCTGGGGACCGACCAGGTCGAGGGCGATGCCGGCCATAAGCAGGAGCATCATACCTATCACGGGCCATTTATATTTAGACATCAGCTCCAACATACGCCAGAGGACGGCGCCTTTACTGACGCAGCGGGGGCATGTATCGCCAGCGAACTCGCGCAGCAGGCCGCAGGTCGGGCAGCGGCGGGGATTGAGTTCATCATCGGCAGTAATTTCAATCGGGTCTCCATGGATATGGCGGTCGAGAATCCGGGACACTTTTTTAAACCGGTCGGCATAACTATTGCTGAAGCGCAGCACATCATTATAGACTGAATCGATACGGGCCTGGAGCAGGCCTGAGCCGACAACGGACTGGGTACGGAATTCCGACACATTGGCGATATCAAGCTGTTTGATAATTTCGGGCGCGGGGATATGCGAAATGACGAGGAGCTGCGTTTCGGTAACGATCAGCCATTCCTGGTCATACTGACCCAGAAAATTGATGTCGGTTGTAGTACACAGAAGGCAATCCGACTGAGCTACAGCGTGGGATTGCAACAGTGCCAGGATTTCTTCCGGAGGGGTTTGGAGAAGAGTTCTCATGAAAGTAAAGGGCTGCTTAGCTGCCTTGTGAGTATGCGGTTATAAACTATGTAAGGTTAGTATGCACATCATAAAGCTAGATAGTATAGCACAACAGCAAAAAAAAATCACCTGCAATAATGTCTCTGAATCTGTGCTGGGATGAAAGAAGGGACTCGTTTTGTGAAAAGTCACAATTTTCACGGTTACTTGTACTACGTTCGATGCCGATGCCGATTTCGACCCCGACCCCGAGATTATCACATAGTATTCGGGGTGCTGCATCGGGCTCTTATGGTATACCGTCGGGAGATTCGGTATAATATCCGGAAAATAATATTGCACTAATGGAGAAATGATGAAGAATCCGATCCTGCCGGGATTTTACCCCGATCCGACGATCTGCAGAAAGGGGGAGTGGTATTATATAGCAAATTCGACATTTCAGTGGTGGCCGGGAATCCCGATCCACCGCAGCCGCGACCTGCGGCACTGGGAATTCGCCGGACATGCATTGACACAGACTTCCCAGGCGGATTTAAGCCGGACATCCGACAGCAGCGGCATCTGGGCTCCCGATCTTACCTGGGACGGCGATGCCTTCTGGTTGTGTTTCACGATTGTTTCAAAGCAGCAGGAACGGGTGCCGTTCACAGCCAATTACTGCATGACGGCTGAAGCGGTAACCGGACCGTGGTCGGAGCCGGTGTATCTTCATTCGATGGGATATGATCATTCGATGTTCCATGCCCCGGACGGCAGAAAATATGTAGTCAGTATGCATGTTGATGACACGCCCGGAGCGCGCACATCATTTGCGGGGATAACGCTTCAGGAATATGACACGGGTGAAAAGAGGCTGGTGGGGCGGCCGGAGGAGATATTCAAAGGAACTGAGCTGGATGTTACCGAAGGGCCGCACATGTATTACCGAAATAGGTGGTATTACCTGCTGACGGCCGAAGGGGGAACACTGTATGGTCATGCCGTAACGTGCGCGAGAAGCCGGGAGCTGTATGGACCGTATGACGTGCGTCCCGGAAATCCAATACTGACGGCAGCCGGCCGGGAAACACTGCTGCAGAAAACGGGGCACGCGGATATGATTGAAGTAACGCCGGAGCGATGGGCGATGGTGTATCTGGCGGCCCGGCCGGTAGACCGCAAATGCATGCTCGGGCGTGAAACATGTATACAATCAATAATCTGGAAGGACGACTGGCCATGGTTGGAACAAGACGGACCGTCGGAAGACGTGCCGGACTTTGGCATTGCGGAATACAGTATGCCAAAACCGGAAGCGCGGGATGATTTTGACACGGCGGAGATCAGACCGGGGTGGCTTACACCGAGGGTGCCGGCAGGAAGCTGGCTTGACCTGTATTCACGGCCGGGCTGGCTGCGGCTGCACAGTCTGCCGACGGTATTATGCAATGTGGAGCCGGTATCATTTTTAGCACGGCGGATACAGCACCACGCGTTTCGGGCTGAGACTCTGATGGAATTCACGCCGGAAAGCACGTATCAGCATGCCGGCCTGGTATGTTATTACGACACTACCCACTGGTATTTTCTGAGCAAACACAG
>CAZCLS010000535.1:0-3164 GCA_964499565.1 uncultured bacterium | reverse complement strand
CTGCCGGATGACCTGGCTTTAGCCGAAAATGGTCAGATTTACGGTACACCAAATACTACCGGTACGTTCGATATCACTGTTACCGCCACCGACAGCATGGGCCGCAGTATTACCGAAAATCTCGATCTGACCATCTTCGACCTTGACGACTCGTTAAATATTCTGGCTTCCTGTCTGCCGGAAGTTGCCGCGGGAGATGATTGCACGCTTGCTCTTCCCCTGCGCCCGGATTCGCGCCTTGTTCCGCCTGACATTCCCGGCCTCCGCATGAACGACCGCGGTGAAATCTCCGGCAAACCCGTTCCCGGCATTCATATCTTTACGGTCGAAACGGAACGCAACGGGCAGCCAACCTCCGAACGCCTGTTCTGGCTTGTATCCGAACCGGAACAGGACACCCTGTCCAATTTCAACCTGAAAAAACTGAAAGTAAAAGCCAATGCCCTGACCGCCGCCGCACGCTGCGACTGGAACAATAAACCGGAGCTGAACAGCTCTACACCGATAGTACTCGAACTGGGCGGCTTTATTGCCGTTGCCGAAAAAGCTGCTATGAGTGCTAATGGCAATGTATATCGCGCCAGGATCAAAACCGCCGATCAGGACGCACGCTTCACCCTGCGCTACAGGCCCGGCAGTGAAACCATGACCATGACCGTCAGAATAAAATCAGGCCGGAACCTTATCGAACATGTGAACGCCTATTCTACGCCTGACACAAACGCAGCGCGCATATACGGCAAAGTGATGATCGGAAATGAAATCATTCATATCTCCCCGACCGTTACGATCAAACAAACCGCCAACAGAACCTGTGAAAAACTAGTTCGGTAACGTACCACACTTTCCTGCCACGAAATACACGCTTGCGTGAATAAAAAACAGCCTGAAGGCTGGACTCCAACATCAACACGCATGTATTTCCTTCAAATTTCAAGCTTCAGTAGCCCCAGGGATTTACACATCCCGGGGCTTGGAGGAAAATCAGCACAGCTGATTTTATAAATGGCGGTTAGGGTCGGGCCGTGGGTAGAAAGCAGATGGTTATGGCCAGGGGGTATTTGGGAATGAGCTGGTCCCGCCAGCGGCGCGGATTGATGGCCAGTAGAGCTGGGCCCACCAGCGGCGCGGATGGGAGGTCGGTTCCATACGGGCGACACGCTTTTTAAACGTTCAGGACTAACCTCGCCGGAATAATATGTCCGACTGGTCCGACTGGTCCGACTGGTCCGACATGTCCGACACGTCCGACACGTCTGACAAACTATTGCTTTGCCTTAAATCACAATGCTATCGATGTAATTCCTGTCAATTCGCAGAAATCTATTATTTCATCATACAGATGCGCGCCATAGCCCAGGCAGGCATATTCATTATTCCACACATCCAGGAGAATATCAATATCACACTGAGCGGTCACAAACGCGTGCGGCCAGAACGGTATCCCGCATTCCAACCTGCGTTGCTCTATTTCTTTTTCTTTCGGTTCATACACCGAGCAGCGTGTAATGACCATCTCAAACTCCCCGGCCGTTCTTCCCAGGCGCGCTAACACACCGTCACCCGGTTTGCATACCAGATCAACCGACAAACCGCCAGCTTCACCTTCGGTCGGAATGCCGTGCTCCGCGAATTTCGCCGGGCCGGCTGGACCGGCAAGTGAAGGCGGGCAAGCCCCGTCACCAATAATTTTAATCTCATTCGTCTGCTTGTCTATATGCTGTAAGTCACCGTAATAGATCGGATCATTACTCAAATCATTCAGCAGGATGACCGTCATGAGCGTATTGAAATCCGAGAGAGTCGATGTGCCGACCCGGTCATTCAGCATCATGCTCTGGGCAAAGCAGGTTGCGCCGTAATAATCTCCCATGCCTGGAAATGACTGGATCGAATAAAAGTCCCAATTTTCCTTTTTAATCACTTTTTTCAATGCCAGGTACAACCTGATCGACCTGTCCGCTATTTCACCGGCCGGAATCGGCACACTGAACAATGGCTGGATTTTCCCGCGTGTCCGCGTGATTTCCGAAGCAGTAACCGCTTCAGCCGCTGCAACAAGGTCATGGGTGTCACGGCTGTCAATATCGATACCGAACATTCTCATCCACTGCGACGGATCGGCCGCACCGCAGGTCTGTCCCATTCCCCTGCCGCCAAACACGCCGACTGTGCTCAAATTCAACCGGTTTTTCATCCAGGCCGCACGGCAATATGAAACAACCCGTCCAATTTCAACCGGATCGGTACATTCACCATACACAAACCGGTGCTGAATACCAATTTCTTTCAGAGCGCCCTGCATCACTAATCCCCCCACCGGCCGCCAGCCTTGCGAACCGGGGTGTGTCCACAGTACAATCGCTTTACCGCTTTGCGCATAGTCTCTGACCGCGCCAATCAGGTGCGCCGCCCACACCCACGTGCCTGAAAACAGGATAACGCTGTCACAATCATCCATTTTTTTGTATTGCGAAAAACACTGCCGCGCTTCAGCTTTCGATGTGATGACTGTGTCATGCACGACTAACTGTAAACCCGCGTCCCGCAATGCCTTCTTCGCACGGGCAACCAGGGTGTTATCAACAAACGGTTCTCCCATAGGATCTTTAAGACCATCTTTATGCACACCAAACACGATAAATCCCACTTTCGGTTTTTTCATAGCATTCTCCTGGCGTTTCTATTAAAAACGCTATTAATAAAAAGAAACAAACGAACTAATGAAATATATCTGCGTGATGTGAACAAACAATAGTAACAAATCTCCCCTGGATTTGCAAAAGTAGCACCCGACTGTCCTCAGTCGGGTGTCTCGCACGCACAACGCTAAAGTCCCAACAACCGGCCTCAGCGAGACCGGCTACAGAGGTTCCTTCTGATTTCAGGCTTCAGTAGCCCCAGGGATTTACACATCCCGGGGCGTGGAGGAAAATCAGCACAGCTGATTTTATAAATGGCGGTTAGGGTCGGGCCGTGGGCAGACAATAGATGGATAATGGGTAATGGGTAATGGTTGATGGTTGATGGCCAGAGGAAATGGTCCTGCCAATGCCCCGGCTTCAGAGAAGCCAGGGGCTACTCAGGCTTGCAAACGCATAAGCATCAACGCCGATTTCAGTTTACTTTTTATACTAAACTTGATATACTGACTGGGTTTGGTC
>CAZCLS010000534.1:1866-3187 GCA_964499565.1 uncultured bacterium | reverse complement strand
TGCATAACATTGACGGGAGGGCTCAAGGCGACAATCCGATCAAAATTGATTTTGTGTTCACGAGCGTCAATATCGCCTACAAACGCGGCGTGCAGTCCGCCCATGGAATATCCGGCGAGAATTTTTTCGGTAATGTTGGAACTGGGATTATTAGCAGTAATATCCGCCAGCACCCGTTGCAGCACGGCATAGATGTCGCGGGCATCCTGAGGTGTATAGCCCGGCACTCCTGATGATGAGGCATTCAGGGCGAATTCCCAGTTGAAGGCGCTGCTGACCAGGGCCACTGAAAAACCATTGCTGTAGAGTATTTCAGCAATGGCAGCCGGTTCACTGTCAACGAAATGGGTACCCAGCCCGGGCATCAGAAATACCAGCGGCGCGGGTTGTTTGTGCATCCAGAGCTTATACCCGATCTTTGCTTTTTTATTATCATCGGATACCTGAACCAGGCGCTGCTGAGCGTCAAAATAAAAGTCGGGATCGGACATTTTCAGCAAGGCATAGCGCAGCGTGTCGATATAGGGATTCTGGCTCGGATAATTGGTCAGAGACACAAACAGGCAGGCCCCATTGACTATCGGAGTAGTAAAACAAATCAATCCAAGCAGTAGTAATATGTAAAGCGATTTTTTCATAGATTATTCAGCAATGTCTTGCGTCCGGTTGATATACCACATGTCACGGCTCAGGGTGTAAGGGTCGAAATACTCATAACGCAATTTTTCCAACTCATCGATTTGCAGCGTTATGTTATTAAAGCGCATAAATGCTTTGGCAACACTCCCGAACGGGGCATAGGTTCGGGGGTCCATGGCTTCATCGAAGATCAGACCGACACCGTCACGGAGTGTTGTATTGCCGGCTACGACAGGGATATAAATATAAAAACCGGGAGGAATGCCCCATACCGCGAAGGTCTGTCCTGTGTCTTCATCTTCCTTATCCATGCCCATCCAGGCTTTAGCAGGATCGTAAAAGCCGACTAACCCGACCGTTGTGTTAACCAGGAACCGTGCAAACGCAATCCCAGCCCCTTTGACTTCGGCTTGTAAAAGATTGTTGACAAGGCGCTTGGGCATCAGCATGTTGTATTCCATGCGGCTGATGCCTGAGCGGACATGCAGGGGGACAGCATACCGGTATACTTTGCCGACCGGACTGATGAAATATACAAACAAGGTGTCGTCTATGACGAACATGACCCGGTTAAATCCTTCAATAGGGTCGGACACACCGATAAAATCCGACAGTACCGGTTCATCATCTCCAGGCACGTCAACCGCAGCGAAGTTGACATAATCTACATACATTGTTCCGT
>CAZCLS010000534.1:0-1766 GCA_964499565.1 uncultured bacterium | reverse complement strand
TCCGGTTCCAGGACTTCCGGTTCCGGCTCGGTTTGTTCGTCAATAACCGGAGGAATAGTAAGCGAGGCGAGCGCGTCGGGCATTGATTCAAGCAATTCCAGGATCGAAGGAGGAAGCTCCGGCTGGTTTAGCTGTATAACGGGAGGCTTTTGAGCATTTTCAGTATAAGGAGTAATATACACGACATTGGTTGTCGTGTTGGTTTCACCCAGGTGCAGATAAAAATTCTTGTAAACAAAATACTGCACCCCGCCAGTCTGGACCATGCTCTCCATGGTCAGGCGATAATACAACTGGTTGGGCGTGTCAGCGGACGTGCGGGCCCAGACCGAACTGGCATTTATAACAACAGACGTAATAATAGACGCGGAGGAAGAACCTGCCGCTTCACTGCGCGCACTCAGTATAAGCAGCAGAGCGAACGCACAAAGAAAAGACCTTTTCATACCCGGATGCTCCAGATCATTCATTCATTAGCCGGCACAGTACAACTATACCCCAGGTACTGTACCAGCGGGATACCGCTACTGATTATCAGTTTATACCTATAGATTTTGCGGTATCCTAACTTACTGTAGGTTATAAATTATATTGATATTAGTGGTTTTTGTCAACTAGTACACCTCAGGTCGGGGATAAATAGAAATTGACAAAAGACACTACTCTTGATAGAATTGCACCACATTAAGGCGGTTTATGAACATATCACATGACGTTTATATGAAGATGGCACTGCGCGAAGCGCGGGATGCACTGAAAGAAGGTGAAGTGCCGGTCGGAGCGGTGATCGTATCGGACGGAGCGGTTATCGGCCGGGCCCACAATCAAGTGGAGCGCTTGAACGACGCTACCGCCCATGCAGAAATGATTGCTCTGACTCAGGCCTCGGCGGCGCTGCAGGAATGGCGGCTGGAAGCCTGTAGCATGTATGTTACTCTGGAACCCTGTGCGATGTGCGCGGGCGCCCTGGTCCAGTGCCGGATGCCGTTAGTTGTGTTTGGCACGCGAGACTGGCAGCAGGGCGGGCTGCTGTCTAATTTCGGTATCGCCCGGTTTCCTAAACATACGCACCGTATAGACGTTATAGAAGGCGTTTGTGAAATCGAGTGCCGGGAGATGCTTCAAATCTTTTTCGATACCCTTAGATCGAAACGAAACGCATAACAGATCGGGACGTACAGCAGCATGATAATCACATCACACGCGTATGCCCGGGCCGGCATTATCGGGAATCCCAGTGACGGGTATTTCGGCAAAACTATAGCCTGTATTGTAAAAAATTTCAGTGCTGATATTACGTTGTATGAATCACCCGACGTGCAGATCGAATTGCATTCCCGGGATCATTCCGTGTTTAAAAGCATGAAAGACTTGGTCAGTGACGTCCAGTTCAGCGGCTATTACGGCGGCATCCGTCTTATCAAAGCGGCCATAAAGCGTTTTTATGATTATACCCGGGAGAACGGCATCACCCTTCCAGACAGAAATTTTACAATACGATATGATTCAACTATTCCTCTCAGAGTCGGTCTGGCCGGTTCGAGCGGTATCGTTACCGCTACTATGCGGGCTCTGATGCGTTTTTATGAAGTCGAAATTCCCGTCGTACAACAGCCGTCCCTGGTCCTCAGTGTGGAAACCGAGGAACTCGGCATAACCGCCGGTTTGCAGGACAGAGTAGCCCAGGTATATGAAGGAGTGGTTTACATGGATTTCAATCGGGAATATATGGAAGAGCATGGCTATGGCATGTACGAACAACTCGA
>CAZCLS010000533.1:0-3196 GCA_964499565.1 uncultured bacterium | reverse complement strand
TGGCGATGCGGCCGAACTGGGATGACCGGGCCTTTGCGTCAATCGATGAAATGTGCGACCAGTTTGGCGGCAAGGCATGTACACCGGCAGTGCGCCGGGTTTTGAGGAAATACGCGACGGTGTACAGTACCAGCCGCGAAACGTTCTGGGACCCGGAGGATAAGGTCTGGCAGAAGAAAGTGGACCTGAATGTCGCCGACCGGTACCAGGTGCATAAGGTATTGCGGCGGGCGAACGAGGAGTTGCCATTTGAGCCCTCATCGAAAAATTTACGGAACCTGGTAGCGAACATCATAGATTACCGGGACGAAAACCATGTGTTATCGACGATGGGCAGTGAATACGGGGTGGAAGCGGTATGCTTCAACGAGATCATGGCCAATGAAGGCAGCATGTCGTTCCAGACCGACTGGGGGCAGGGATATATCGCCTATGACCCCTGGTATTTTTCACCATGTCGCAATACCTACTATGATTACCAGATGAAGAATGTAACGGATTTCGCCTCGGATAACAATTGCTGGCGGGTTCAGTCATTTCGCCGATCGGGGAATAATTACACGTTACAGATGAAGGAACCAGCGCAGCGCATACAACCGCAATATCCATTTTACGAGATGGATTTGCCGTGGGAACCGAATTTCTGGAAAGACGCGCAAGTCGGCATGAAAAAGAGCGGTGGCTCGGTCTATGAATTTACGGTAGTAAACAGCGCCGCGGGCAACAACCGCGAACTGACGATCTCGCCCAAGACGGCTGCCGTGGCCAACTGGGCCAATTCGCTCACGGGCGGAGTCAATGACATCTATTGTAAAATCCAGACTAAATGGCAGAACCTGATTAAAACCGGAGGCAAGGAAGCCAGCATAAAATGGTATTTTCCGGTCAATGAACGGACCCAACATCCGGAATATTATTATCGGGCGTACCTGGTCAGTTCAACGGTCACACCTGATGAGGGTCAGATGGTCGGCAAACCCGAAAATAAAGGGTCAACCAAATCCCATGTGACTGAACTGGACGTTGACGGTGATACGGAGAAATACTCGGTTACGGAATGGGACCAACTGAAATACATTTACCGCAATGGCGAAGCGATGCGGGCGAATAAACACGGCTATATGCCGCTGCTGGTCACATCATCCCGGAAGTGCCAGGACCATGATTACCGGTTTTTCAACATGTTGGTATTCGCGTTTTTCTCGCGGCCTGATATCGTAGAACTGATCAACGTTTCCGACAAACCGATCAGCCTGCGCAACTGGCAGGTCGTGGTTAATACGGGTGTGGAAGCGCTGACGCTCGATACGATTGACACGGCTAAACATTACAGCCTGGAACGGAGCGGCACATATACCGATCCGAATCCGGTCATCCCGGCTAACGGGTATTTTTATCTTACCAACAATCGCGAGATATTCGACCGTGAATATGCCAATGGCGATGGCGAATACGGCAGCAGTTCGTCCGAAGTAATTCCGGTATATGAGTTGACTGAAAAACGCTGGGGAATTACCTATCCGATCACGGAAGTGATCCCGCCGTATCAGATCAAAGTAGACGGATCGGACTGGGAAAAAGATATTCTGAGGAATGAGTTGATGATGATTTTGAGCGAGCGGGAGAGTGAGACATACAATGTGCCGGACGGATTGATCTTGACGATCAGGACCAATTCACGCAATGTGCTTTCCAAAGGGCGTGGATTTCAATTTCAGACCCTTGGCGTTGAAGCGGGCGACCGGGTCATGATTTTCGGGTTGCCGCGCAGGGGCGGATTTGTGTCATTCACGCTCAAAAATGAATACGGGCAAATCGCCGCGCGCACTACCACCTATGGCGCAGTGGAGGATGAAGAATTGGGCTATTCAACCGAAAAAGCCGATCCAACACACTACACCTGGGTGAAAAATTCCAAGCCGACAATTGGCGGCCTGGAGCGCCAGGCGCGCAACCGGGGAACTTACCAGGCAAACTATGCCAGACCGCATATCAAGAACAACCGGTTTGCTTCCGCGGGCGAATTGCAGAACGTGCGCCGTGCGGACGATTGGGAAAATGTCGGCACCGGCCGCGGCCGTGAAACCGACCGGGCCCTGAAAGCGTTTTCAAAATATTTTACGGTGTCGGGCATCCGGCTGGACGCGGAGGAAACAGGCGCGCATGTCAGTGGCTGGAATCCGGCTTTCGGCACTGCCACGGCCAGCAGCCGAAACGCTATCCAGACCGAGGACGTAGAATGGGAACCGGGTATCTGGCGCGGTCAGAAAGTTACCATGTTGAGTGGTTCTTTGCGGGGAGAAGAATATGTTGTGACTAACAGTTCCCGCAACAGTCTGAGTGTGGACGGCTATTCAACGGTCGCGCGCAAACCGCTGATTATGTATGCGGGGGACTCATTCAGCGTGGGACCGGGGTACAGCACGGCGATGTTCTATACCCGCCGCAGCGGTGAGCCGGGGATCTGGGAATGGGAAAATAAGAACCTGGAACCGATGCCCTACGCGCTGTACCTGTTCGGTTTGAACGATTCGATCAAAACGACGGAATTCCTGGAAGAGAACTGGAACGCGGACATGGATGTCGAAGTGTTTAATTTTGCAACCAGGGAATTCGATCTGCTGCCCTTAACAGACAGCAATGGAACCAGAAACAGTTTTTCCGCGGTCGGAGGCGCATCCCGTATGCAATATGATAAGGCTGACGGGTTGTACTGCGGCATGATTAAACCGCAGCATATCTCGCCCAAGGGGGGAGTGCGGCTGCGATTGACACCGCATAACCTGGAGAACAAAGACTGCTCGGGATTCGCCTGGTTTGATTATGCCTATCTCGCGCCGGTCGGCATGAAAGGAAAGATCAATATCAACACCGCGAACGAACGGGTGCTGGGGGCTCTGAAAGATATCACGCCGAAACTGGCGCGCAATATTGTCCTGGGCCTGGATCGGTCCGGCCGTCCCGGGCTGAAACCATATCAGCAGGAATCCGACCTGCTGGATGTAGCTGGATTTACGCCCGACATCTACCGGGATATCTGCAACCTGGTAACAACGCGCAGCGACCAGTTCCGGGTAGTCGCGATTGCTCAGACACTGACCGATGTCGAAACAGACGGCCGGTTTGATCCTGCTGCTGGGGATACTATTATCAGTGAATCGTTCAAGGATGTGGTCATCGACCGCAGTCAGCTGAC
>CAZCLS010000532.1:0-3198 GCA_964499565.1 uncultured bacterium | reverse complement strand
CGCTTGGAAAGACAGCCGGAGTCGATGCTTTGACCGGAGCAATAGAGTTGAAGGGTGAAACGAAGATACCGGCCCTGGAATTGAAGAATTCGAACCAGATCGGTGACAGTACGCCTTTAAGCTTCAGCGGCACGATCGGGGGAGTGTTCTACACAGGCGGCAAGAGCGAAACGCTGGGAGTATTGAGTGTTCAGTCGCATGCATTGATCGACCTGGCCAACGGTGCCGGCACGATTCGTTTTGCACAGTCAAGCGGAGAAACCTGGGACGGAACGAAAGATCTGGTTATCTGGCGCAAGGGCAGCAGCGGTAAAATATATTTTGGCAGCACATCATCCGGATTGAGCGGAGACCAGTTGAACATGACCTGGTTTCTCGATCCGGAAGGCATGCAGGCCGGGTTTTATGAAGCAGCGATCAATTCTGATGGAGAGTTAGTGCCGGGAACATATATTCCGAATGCGTTTGATGAATCGCCGCAAGACCAGACTCAGCGTTTAGCGCGTTACAGCGTTCCGGGCCTCGACCTGATGACCGGCGCGTCGACACCGTTTTCATCAGGCAATGTCATTGCCTGTTTCGGCGATTCAATCACCTGGCTTGACAATGCCAACAGCTATGTCAATGTGATGAAAAACAGGCTGGCATCCGGCGCGGGAACATCTGGCATGGGAATTACCGTGTACCGGAACGGTATCAACGGCGGTACCGCGGCTGACATTTACAACGGCAAATCCGGCACGCAGGATTCGTTTGTGAACCTCCTGATCAGCCAGAACCCGGATGTCGTTACGATGTTTATCGGCATCAATGATATCTGGTGGGCCGGCACATCAGCCGCGACATTCCAGAAAACAATGGAAGACATTGTGATGGCGGCTCAGACCAACGGCATTACCCATTTTATCATGTGCACCCCCTGGCTGCGCGGTGAAAAGCCGGACGGCACAAATATCAATGATGACCAGATCGTGCAGTTTGCCGTCATCTGCAGTAATACGGCGGCCAGTGCCGGATACACATATATGGATCTGCACCAGATGGCAATGTGGTACGAACAGAATAACAATAATGAAAAGTTCGTCAATTTCCGGCCGAATTACATGACCCAGAATATACTCACGTATGATACCGTCCACCCGAACGCAACCGGTGCGGAGCTGTTGGCAAACCATATATCATACGGCATTATGCAATCGATGGGAATACCTGAACCGGTAGTCCTGCTGCCGCTCGGTCTGGGAATACTTGCGCTGGTTGCCCGTGGCCGGTGAGCGGATGATGGATGATGAGCGGTCCACGGCCCTCGGACGGAATGCGGGACCAGTCGGTCAGGCATTTGACTGACCTGTCCAGCTGGCACGGATATAACTCTTGGCGTGGAAACAACGTATAACTCGTACTGGCTACTAGACTGGTGTCATGAATCCGGTCTTCCAGCCGTGCTGGGACATGCCGGATATATCAAGTAAAAAATCCTTGGCAAAAGCAAGTCCGTGCTTGTTCCGATCACGAACTGGAACAGATGTTCTTTCTCATGATGACGGTATGCGGATGTGAGGACAAAACTTCAACGGAGCAGGCATGCTGTTCCAGGCGAAATCGGCAGATTGACCTTGGAAGGTTGGCAACCTGGGAGGATGAGGCCGGTTGTTGTGCGTAAAAGGTTATGCAAGCGAGTCTCTCGCCTGAGGACAGTCGGGTGCTGCTGACGGCCCTTAGCCCTCGGCCCACAGTCGCCCGGGCGGAACCGGCCTCACACACTAATGCTCACACGTCTGCAAGCCTGAGCAGCCCTCCACGTGTATAAAGTCATGTGGAGGGACGTTGTCCCCGACGTCCATTAACGCGAGATCTGTACGCAAAGTATCTCTGAGAGAAGCCTGAATGTTAATAGAGGATAGCCCGCAAGATTCCACCGGCTCTTTCGGCAAAGCCGAAATCTCCGTCGGCTACATTGTATTGCATGAATACTGCAAACATGTGTGGCCGCGGGAAAGCGAGGAACGAGTGAGCCCGTGGAAACGGAGCAGGCTTTAACGGTACACAATGGCCGGCGCGGACGCCAGCCCTCCAGATGCAGAAAGACATGTGGAGATCAGCGAATCCGGGAATATTGCCAATTATGTATGTTTTGTGTATACTAATCCCTGGTATTATTTTAAGTTTAATGCTTGGACCCGATCAATATATGGAACAGAACCCGACTGACATCAGTATTATTATACCGGTTTATAATGAGCAGGACAGTTTAGCTGAACTTCACAGCCGGATTGACGCGGTTCTGATTGCATTGAACAAAAGCTATGAAGTTGTGTTTATTGATGATGGCAGCACGGATGCTTCCTGGCAGGTTATTGAAGAACTGAGTCGTTCATTTCCGCAGGTGCGCGCTATACAATTCCGCCGTAACTTCGGTAAATCAGAGGCCCTGGCAGCCGGATTCGAGCGTGTTCGGGGAGAGATAGTCTTTACGATGGATGCTGATTTACAGGATGATCCAAAAGAAATCCCGAATTTTATCGCTAAACTCAATGAAGGATTTGATGTTGTCTCGGGTTGGAAACAGAAACGCCATGACCCGCTTGAAAAGCGCCTGCCGTCAAAACTGTTCAACGCGGTAACATCGTATCTTTCAGGTGTTAAATTACACGACTTCAATTGCGGCTTTAAATGCTATCACAACGATGTAATCAAGGAAATCGAAGTGTATGGTGAACGCCACCGCTTTATTCCCGTTCTGGCCCATCAACGCGGCTTCAAAACAGGCGAACTGGTTGTCGAACATCATGCCCGTAAACATGGCAAATCTAAATACGGTTTCGAACGCTATGTGCGCGGCCTGCTTGATTTAATTACCCTGGTATTCCTGACCGGCTATGCCAAGCGACCGGGCCATTTTTTCGGCAGTATCGGTCTGCTGACTCTCCTGGCCGGCTTTGTAATAGACATGTATATCGTCTATATTAAAATCCGTTTCGGCGCTATAGCTCCCCGCTATCCGTTGATGTTTGTCGGTATTCTTCTGACCATCGTTGGTGTGCAGTTCATTACATTCGGTTTGCTGGCGGAACTGCTTCTCAGCCGCAGCAAAGAAGGTCATATCCCCGGCCATTCCGTCCGGAAAATCCTCTAATAGCACTCCCGGCCTACCATTTCGCGCTGCCTTTACTGGTTTTGTTCAATTTCGATTTTACA
>CAZCLS010000531.1:0-3214 GCA_964499565.1 uncultured bacterium | reverse complement strand
GAGGAGGAACAAAATGAGCGGGAGTGTTTTCATGATAGAGATACACCGCAAAGGTGAATTTGATGCATAAATTTTGTCCGGTGTCCAGCATATGCGGATGAGTCGGACGCGTCTGACAGGTCGGACAGTGTCGGACTTGTCTGACAGATATGTTTCGAGCCTGAATTCCGGATGATTCCCCCAGGAGCGAGCATATATCTGACTGCCCTGCTTAGAAGAAGGGAAATAGAGTTTTTAAAAATCTCATTCACCACCGGGATAAATCCGGCGGGGTCTTTACGATTCTCTATTTGTTGATCAATCATAACGTCAATTACGTTTTGCATTCAAAATCCAACATGCTTCGCTAGTCTGATCGCGTTCCACGGTAGATAGTAGTAGTGTAGGTAAACGTTTCTTTTGTTTCCGGCGGCATAGTCAAAATGAAGCGGGCATGCGTCATGTCGTGTTTGGCATACTCCGCGCGACCGGACGATTCAATATCCCATTTCGTGCCGTCGATAGCGCGGGTAATTTCAAGGTTCACCGGCAGGTTGCGGGCGTTGGTTACTTTAACCTGACAGGTCAATATCTCGTCCCAGCCGGTGATATTTCCTTTAACGTCAAAGTCATAATTCCGGGTTTCGGTTTTCATCAGTTTCGGTTCGACAATCACATAACGGGCCGAACCGAGATTGAGTTCGACATCTTCATCCACAGGGATATAATCAAAACTGCTGCCGCCCACATAACCGAGTCGATGGGCAGCATCGACCTGGCGGAAGATGGAGATGCGGCCCTGAGGTATGGGTGTTTCGCCCAGGTTATGATTTTTGTCGTTTTTGAACGACAGGAAGCGGACCGTCTGCTGACCCCAGCGTTCCTCGTCATATTTATACAGGTTGGATACAATGATGCTTTCTGCGGAAAAAGAAGGCAGGCGTTTGGACCAGCCATTGGGAATGGATTCGGAGCCTTCAATGGAATACAAAAAATACTCGCTCAGGCCTTCTTTGACAATTTGTTTTAAATCAACACGGTCGTCCCAACCCCACTCGCCACTTACAGGACCATTTACCTCTCCTAAATCAAGGCCAATTGCATCTATGCTATAGGCAACCGCAGGAGTATTGTGTGGAAGTTCCGGGTGCGGCGAGCCATAGGGATTTTTGCGGCGCGCTAATTCGGCGATCTGTTCCAGCAGATGAATTTTGCCGACGACGAGGCGGACCTGAGCATTTTCATAATCTTCACCGCTGTTATTGGCGACACGCACATAGCTGTCCAGCCGCATGGTTTTCTCGTCCGGGGCTAACGTACCGGAGTAGACCGCCTGCCAGGAAAGGCCGGCGGTGAAGTTTTTGAGTGAGAAGGGCACTTCCCCGCTGACGCGGGAGGCGATCAGCCAGCGGCCTATGTCTTTCAGATGCGGCGGGAAGGTCAGTTCGCGTACCTGGACTTCAGCACGGAACCGCAACGGTTCCAGTTCAAGAGAGGTAGGATCGATGAGGGTATTGGCCCACATAAACTGGAGCCAGTTCCAGCCCGGTTTCATCGTCAACCGGCGTTCCTCTTTGACAAGGGTCAGGTCGGCTTGATTGTAAATAGTGAGCTGGACATTGTCGCGGCGGGGCAGGACATTCAGTTCTATGGCGCTGGCAGGCGGGAACGGCGGTTGGGACAGCAGGTTGTTGAAATCATCTTTCACAATGGTAACTGAGTTATCAGCTTTTACTGGTGCCGTGACAGCCACGCCGTCCGACCGCCGTTCAGGAATATTCCCTTCTTTTGTATCATAACCGCCAGCGGACGGCATACGAGAATCAACGAGAGACGGGGGTAACGCATTCTTCTCGTTGACGGGTATATAGTTCCAAACCACAGCAGCCAGCAGGACGGCAGCGGCAGCAGTAGCGGCATAGACCCAGGCAGGGAAGCGCGGCAGGGAGAAAACACGGGATTTGGTATCCTTACTGACTTTTGTAATAACACCTGAAAGGAGTTGTTCGGGAGCGGTGATATCTTCCTTGAGACAATCTAGGGCAGTAAACTTAGCAATAAGTATATCAAGCCGTTGCCTGCAAACGGAGCACTGGTCGAGATGGGCTTTGACCGCCAGGGTTTTCTGCTCATCCAGCAAATCAAACTGGTAGTCGATTAACGTGTTTCGAGTAATATGACTGTTCATAATTCACTCCCGGGGACCGGCAGAATATCAGCCAGTTTGTGAAGGGCGCGGGACATATGGGTTTTAACGGTGCCAACCGAGCAGTTCATGACTTCGGCAACGTCGCGGTACGGAAGGTCATGGTAATACGCCAGAACCAGGGCCGTTCGCTGTTGGGTTGGCAAGGTTTGAATTGCATGAAGAACCTGTTCTTTCAGTTCGGATTTAATGATAGTAGCGACCGGATTGCAACCGGTACCATTATTACAGTCTTCGAATGCGGTTTCGGGAATAGGATGGTCCGGGTCGTCCAGAGATTGGATATAGCCTATGCGCTTCTGTTTGCGGAAGCGGTCATTGGCGATATTAGTAGCAATTGTAAAGGCCCAGGGTTTGAAGCGTGCGTTAGATTTAAAGGTATGGGCCTTATGATGAATGCGGAGAAGAGTCTCCTGCAGAAGGTCTTCCGCGTCCTGACGCTGACCGGTCAGGCGCAGTAGATAGCCGAAAAGGGCATGCGCGTAGCGGATAATTAGTTCGCTGAACGCGGAATCGTCTCCCCGAATATGAGCATCCATTAACTGTTCGTCGTTACGTTCCATTACTGAAAGATGATAGTCTATACAGGTTATACGGACAGAAAGTCATATTGGTTGACAACTGAAGGAAAAATTTCCGCGGAACTAGTATAGCATAAAGGGGTTGAAGAGTGCTGTGGGCCGAGGGCCGAGGGCCGAGAGCCGATGTCCGATGTCCGTGGGCAGTCAGCGTGGGAGGCCGGTTCCATACGGGCGACAGTGTTCCGATGTCCGATGTCCGATATCCGATGTCTGTGGTGTGGGCTTGGGGTATGATCGCGTGGGTATGCGAGATAGTCCACCGTGTGGGACAAACGATGGCTACTGAGAGGGCCGATAGTAGCACCAGCAGCTCCGAAGCGGATGACTTTTTCGGCATACATTTTCACGCCGAACATACACACTCTCTTCACGCTAAAGCGTGTACTCCAACACGCGTATGTAGCCGTTGGAGTCCAGCCTTCAGTTTGCTTTTTTGTTTTTAAGGCCT
>CAZCLS010000530.1:0-3216 GCA_964499565.1 uncultured bacterium | reverse complement strand
TGATGACCGCGTCCGCCGCATACCAGGTGCCATTGGCACCGGCGATCGAGAATCGCTGCAGTGTCCCGCCGATCACTTCTTCAGTCGGTAGATAGGGTGTTTTGGAACCTACCATCAATCCCGCACCGACATAGTCGAACGAACACACTAACGCCCTGCCCGCGACGGTCACATCCTTCAGGATCGGTCCGCTTGGTACGAGCGCTGACTGGCCGTATTCATTCTTCAAGGCCCACAACGCCAATCGTTCGCCCACATCAAATTTGTCTTTGGGGTGAATATCATTGACTTCCCCGACATCAAGCGCGGAGGCCATACCGCAATACGCGATTTCCATTACGTCTTTCTGAAAATCACGAACCAGCGGCCAACCCCCCGTTTCCGGCGTGGCATTCGCCGGTGGATTGTTCAGGTTAGCTAACTGGACCACATAAAACGGCAGTTCCGGTTCTCCCCACAATCTGCGCCAGCCCTGAATTAATGCTTTTTCTTTCCAATAATAACTGTCGGGTCCCTGGTCGCTGGCTTCACCGTATTCGCCCTGGTACCAGATCACTCCCCGGATTCCGAACGGTTCTAAAGGATAAACCATGCCGTTAAACAGAAAAAACGGACCCCACGGCACGATGTTCTGACTGTACAGCGACTGCAACCCCGGTATGTCACTCGCCCCTTCCGGCGCCAGCCACACGTCGATCGTCGTTCCCCCCTGAACCGATTTGATCAACCCGATCGGTATGTTCGTGCCCTGGTCCTGGTATATCTTTCGCCCGAAATAAAACGGTACCGCTGAAAAACTTCCCGCGACACTCGGACTGCATACCTGCCAGGTGCAGTTCAAATCTTTGGTTGGTTCACCCAATCCAACAACGGGAATATACACATACCTGATGCCCGGAAAATTCGCCCCGCTGATATCAGTCGGCCGTTCGCAGCCGTTCAACCAGAAATCCATGTTGGACTGCCCGCTGCATAACCAGACATCGCCGACCAGCACGTTCTGAATAGTTAGCGTATTGCCGCCGACTTCACTGATGGTAAGTGTCTTGCCGGTCGTGTCGGCCGCCATTGATTCCAGCATTACTATCCACTTCCCCTGCGCGTCCGCTACGGTATTCATACTCTGGCTGTCGAAGCTGACCGTTACCGTCGCGCCCGGTGCAGCGGTACCATATACCGGCACATTCTTATCACGCTGCAATACCATGTTATTGCCGAACATCGGACTGACCGCTACGGTTGCATGAACGATAGATACGGTCGCGCACAGAATTAGAACTACACTCAATACTGCCCGGTTTATCATAGCTGCTCCATATTTTTCATTCTTATTTCCCTTCAGCTGCCGCCGCGGCGATCTCTTCTTCCATTCGCGGATAATCGTATATCTTTACTTCTCCGATCGCTCCCTTGAACAGCGATTTTTCTCCCGTTGCCGGACTCATGATCCCGCCGATCGTCAGCGGGAAGCCATCAATTGTGTCGATTGTCTTGAACTCCTGATCGCCGCTTGGCTTTCCGTTGCGATACAGGTGTACCATCGACTGTTGTCCGCCGTCATACACATACGCAAGATGGATCCACTGCCCCGTCTTCTCATCTCCCATTTGCCATTCGGCCGCGGAAGACGGCCGGAGGATCGCTTTTCTGTCTGCCGGGCTGCCCATATTAAATGCCGTGTAGCGTTCGCTGGTCTCTTGTGAGAATGCCAGTACAACCGTGTCCCGTAACGGCTCATCCTGCAATGCCCAGATTTCTACCGTGAACGGTTTCGCGCCTGTTAACGTTTCCGGCAGCAGAAAATCTGAGGAAAGCATCGCCACGCCATTAAATTTCACCGCAGGTCGTCCTGCCGCCTGCTCCGCGACCGGTGCGCGATCGATTTCCGGTTCCGTGCTAAACGCTCCTTTGAGTGTTCCACTGTTCTGTATATTCGCCAGGCGGGTTCCCGGCTCGAGACCCTCAGCGGAAATCCATACCACCGGCGCGCTTCCACCGATCTTCCCGCCTGCCGCCAGTTTCGCTACATCGGCTTCCTTCACTGCCCAGTCGTATATCCGCAGGTCGTTCAGCAGGATCGTGCCATCCAGCCGATCAGCCGCCCAGCCCAGGATCATTTCCTTAACCTCGCTCACCGCCATGTCCGTTTCGCGCGTGTCTATCAGCCGTGTGTTGTACCACATCTCAGCTCTCCCGGCCGCATACGTTATGGTGATAGTTTTCCACGCGAACGCCATGTGCGCGTTCTGCTTCTCCGGAAAGATCATCTTTAATTCCTCCGCCGGATAACGGTCGTTAGGATTGCGCGGATTTCGTCCGCCGACCGTCAGCAGCCTGCGGTCGGATGACCTGGTGCCGAACCACAAGCGCGCCGGATTCTCCGCTTCTCCCCAGGTCAGGAATGGCACCGGTTCGGTGAAATTATCGCTGGCTACCCGGACACTGATTGTGAAGGGCCCTTTGCTCAGCGCTGTCGGCATCCCCGCGTCAGACTGGAACATCAGGGTTTTACCGTTCTCCAGCCGTAATCCTTTCTCGCCATTGAATTCCTCAACTCCCAGGCCTAACAGATTACCCCGGTCAGCCGGCTTGAATTCACCGCCAACCGACCCGGTGTTTTTCCATGTCGTTACCGGCCCCTGAGCCACACCAGCTGCCGTCAGACTGACAAGTTCACCTTCGGCAGTTTCAAACGACCAGATCGGCCCGTTACCGACTCGCCAGAAATAACGCGTGCCGCCTTGCAGCTCCGGCTTGAATGCGCCCGGCTTGAATGTGCCGGCCGCTTTCAGTGCCATCGCGTCCGTGCCGATATATACCGGCTCCGCCCCCGTCACTCCCCGGCCTTGCTTCCAGCTCAAGGCCGGTGTACGCCCGGGTACGACCCGTGCCTCGTTCACCGGCTCGGGTGTGTGAGCAGCAAATACCGGCGACTGTTTCACATTAGCTGTTATCTGTTCCTGTGTCAATGTTTTTTCATGCAAACGAATTCCCGCTATCGCTCCGTTGAAATACCGGTACCAGCTCTCACGCTTCGGATCGAAATGGGCCCCGAGATGCAGATGGTCACGCGCTCCCGGTTTCAATTCCCCGGGTATCTCTCCGGCCTTAACGCCATTGATATATACCACGGATTTTCCATCTTCAGGATTCACGGTTAGATGCTGCCAGCCCGGCTTCAAATAACGCGAGTCAAGTATGAAGTCGCCCCATTCC
>CAZCLS010000529.1:0-3216 GCA_964499565.1 uncultured bacterium | reverse complement strand
AATATTTTTCTGTATACCGGGATGCTGATATTCAAACGGCCATCAACCCGCAAACCCCGGCTTTCGAATTAAGTGAATTTCTGCGGGAATTAGTTTTGTATCCCTGTATAGTCTTGTGGGTATTGCTGCTGATTCTGGGGCTGACAAATGAATCTGTCAAAGCCCGTATTATTACCCTGCCGCTGATTCTGGCAATAATCTGTTTTTTGTGCATAGCTCTGTGCCCGATCTACGCAAACCGTTTTTGCGAAACGGCCTGGCTGGTGATCCTGGCATTGACAACGGTAATGATAGTCATCAGCCTGCTATACAGCAGCCTGGTTACCCGCCGCTGAAGGAACACGGTCCATCAATCTTCCAGAGCGAAACCGATTTTTAGTGTTACCTGCCAGTGCGCAATTTTTCCATCAATAACATGACCGCGGATATCGCTAGTCTGAAACCAGCGGATTTTATGAACCGTCTGAGCGGCTTTTGAAACTGCATTTTGAATCGCGGTTTCAATGCCGTCAGGAGACGAACCGGTTAATTCTATGGTTTTGTAAATATGGTCGGGCATACAGATCCTCTCAGTGAACGTTATCAGAACATCTTCATTTTACACTCGTGACATTCTATTATACACGAATCGGTTTATTATAGAAAGGACCCTGGCCTCCCGGGTTTTTTGCATTATTTCTAGCCCCCATATATCCCTAATTCCGCGATAGACGTAGGTGCAGTAGGGCCTGTCTGCAGGTGCCGCAAAAGGCGGTACGCGAGATACGCGAGCGGATTTAGGGATATTCAAGGTCTATCTCCGCACAATATATTTGTGGTATAATAATACCAAAATTAATTGTGGAGCCCGGCGATGCACATATATAGATTTGCCACCCTCTTTTGTCCGGCACTCATTGTTGCCAGTCTGCCGTTGCTGTGTAGAGCAACCGTGGCAACAAACAGGCCGATAAAAGACACGACTTTGTACCAGGATGCCAGCGGTGCCGTTGCCAATGGAGCCGGCAGTTATGTGTTCGCCGGCAAGACACAAACCGGAAGTATCCGGCGCGGGTTGATTCAGTTTGACCTGACAGGAACAATACCCGCCGGGTCAGTAATCACACATGCCGAATTATTCCTGCAGATGTCACGCACTTCCGCCGGAGCTTTGAGTGTCAGCCTGCATCATGCCAACGCTGAATGGGGCGAAGGCACATCGAATGCCGACGCGCAGGAAGGCAGCGGCGCGCCGGCAACCGCGGGAGACGCTACCTGGCTGCACACGTTTTATTCTAATGCTTTCTGGGCAGTTCCAGGCGGAACGTTTACTGCTCAGCCGGGTGCCGGTACAATGGTCGCTGGCATCGGGCGCTATGTCTGGAGCTCAGACCAGATGGTTACAGATGTTCAGGCCTGGCTGGATAATAACGGGCTGAATTTCGGCTGGATACTCATCGGGGATGAAAGCGGCAACGGCACTGCCAAACGGTTTAACTCACGCGAGAATGTCATCGCGGCGACGCAGCCGCAGCTAGTGACCACCTATGTTATCCCCGAGCCGGGATATCTTTCACTTGTACTGACACTCATGTTCATAGTGAAACCGGGATTGAACCGTTTGTAAATGCAAAATGTGATATACTAGAGTATCGGGATTACTGCAATCGTATAATTATAATAACGGGAGGCAGCTATGAACGAACAGGAAATTGGAACAGTTACTGATTATTACACTCATGTCCATGTAATTGCCGTGGAAGTAACCGGGGGCGAGCTGAACGTCGGAGACGAAATTCATATTGTCGGTCACACTACCGATCTCAACGTTACCGTCAATTCCATGGAATTGAATCACAAGCACGTTGATAAAGCCTTACGCGGGCAGGTAGTCGGCATCAGGTGTGAGGAACGGGTGCGGCCGCACGATCATGTCTATGTAGTACATTAGAAATAGTGCGCTATCCCCGTAATAACGAGCAGCAGGGCCAACCCGGCGAACAGGCCGGCCATCACCAGGCGCGTGACAACCGCGTTGCGGTTTTGCCATGCCAGCAGCCTCTGACTGTGAACGCCGGCAAGCACCATTCCCGCCAGAACGATAATGGGTACAATAAACATCCCGTTGTACAGTATAAGATATCCCAGGGCGCTGCTCCGGTGTTCGGTGGTTCTGAGAATGAACGCTATCGTCGGCAGATACACCTGCCCGGTGCAGACCGATTCCACTAAGGAAACGACGACGCCCACGCCGAAAACGCCCAGCAGCCAGCGGGTATGGCCGACATACCGGCTCAGGAGCCGGGTAATAGCCCGCCGCCATCCTGCCGGCAGAGATAATAACAGGTTCGAATCGTGCCGATTGCGATGAACCTGCCAGGCATCGCGGATACTTAATCCGGCAAATACCACACACAGCAGGGTAATCCCCCATTGCAGCGCGCGGGAAACCGCGCCGAACATTGTCAGCTTTTCCATGGCGGAAAAGATGCCTACCCCTAACAGCAAATATGTTATAAAAACCGCCGCGGCAAACACCAGGCTGGTCAGTATAATCTCCATGTTAGACGATCGATAGCTGCTTAACAGTGTGATAAACAGAATAAGCGTCGCGAAAGCACAGGGATTTACGCCATCGCACAGGCCCGCCACAGCAACCGCCGATATAGTAAACGACTGGAATCGTTCTATAATAAGATCGTCTGATGAGTCCGTTGCTGCTTTTCCTTCTGCCGGCGACCAGAGCGGTACCCCTCCGCGCGCCAGGCCGTTGGTTATGCTCTCGATAGTATGCTTCTGAATCTGCTTCAATCCATAGAAATAATTTGAGCCGACATACACAGCCACTGGTTCGTTGGCATCGATTCCCAGTGTTCGTTCCATCTGCACCATGCGCATGTAATTGGAGCGCACCATAAAATCATAATCATGCACAACCAGGCGGGGAAAATATTCGTTCGTCAGAACATTCAGCATATCTTTGACGATATCACATTCGCGGCATTCGGTATGAAAGAATTGCAGGTGTACCGCGCCGGTACCGTCAGCTGCTGCCGGCACAGCCTGCAGCGCGGGAAAAAGCAGAAAAAACACTATTAATCGTTTCAACACAACCATTCAGCGTTTTTCTGAAAAGCGCCCTGTTTTCAGTTCAAGTATGTTAAAATAACGGTCAGCGTCAACACTGATTACCAACCGTCCATAGCGCATAACGGGCTCTGCCGTTTTGCGCCAGAC
>CAZCLS010000528.1:0-3229 GCA_964499565.1 uncultured bacterium | reverse complement strand
CGTTCACGCCAGGGAGTATTGGTAATTTCGGCTAAAATTGTTTCCACCCTGGTATCAGCTTCATCATACACGAAATAGAAGCTGACAGGATTGAATGCAAATCCGAAATAGCGTAGATGGGTCAACAGACGAACAGGCCCGGGCGGTCGGGTACCGGTTGCGGATTCAATAGTTGCGCGGACGGCGGAATCGAGCGTCATATCAGGATCGCCGTGATAATCACTCCGCCTGAACCAGGCCAGGGCCGGATGCCGGGCGGACCACAGCAAGTACGGATCGAACAAGCCCGGTAACTCGGCCAGGTCGAGATACAGCATAAACAGGCGATACGTGAAGCTGTTGGCTACGGGCGCATGGCGCCGATGGCGGACCCAGCCTTCATACAGGCAGCTGTTCGGGTGATCGGACATGTTTATTCTTCGAGTTTAACATCAAAATCGTGACAAACATTCAAAGCGCTGATAACACCGTCTTCATGAAAACCGTAGCGCCAGTAAGCGCCGCAGAACCAGGTGCGGTTAACGCCGTTGATTTCCTGCTGCTGAGACTGCAGGCCGGCGCCTTCGGGGGTAAACACGGGATGATGATAGGTGAATTCCCTGATAATATGTCCGGGATTGACAGCGTCTGTGTGATTCAAGGTTACCATGAATTGTTCGGGAGATGAAAGGGTTTGAAGGATATTCATGTTATAGGAAACAGATGCTGGTTGGTTGGGACTATCGTTCACATGGTAATTCCAGCTGGCCCAGGCCCTGCGGGCATGAGGCATCAGGGTTGTGTCGGTATGCAGAACAGTCGCGTTGGCCTGATAGGGCAGACCGCCGAGAATACGCTTTTCAGCATCGCTGGGATCGCCCAGCATGCGCAATGCCTGGTCGCTGTGCGTGGCGATGATAATTTTGTCGAATGGGAATACGCGGCCGTCACGGGTTTGTATTTCCACGTGTTCCGGCAGTCGGCAAACACAGGCAACCGGGGAAGCTGTCATAATACGGTCGCGAAACCCGGCAATCAAGGGTTCGATATATTTTGATGATCCGCCCTGGATAACGAACCATTGGGGCTGGTTTTGCATTTCGAGGAAGCCGTGATTATAAAAGAAGCGCGCGAAAAAATGGAGGGGAAAATCATGTATTGTCCGGGTGGATGATGACCAGATTGCGGCTCCCATGGGGATAATAAAATGGGAAATGAAGAAGGCGGAATAGCGCTGCTGTTCCAGGTAGGCGCCCAGGGTCAGAGAATAGTCGGGGGTTTGAACAATAGCCGGCAGTTCGCGTTTAAAGCGCAGAATGTCATGAATCAAGCGATACATAGATGGACGGAACAGATTGCGGCGCTGGGCGAAAAAGGTGTTCAGATTAGTAGCCCGGTACTCAATGCCGCTCTGGTCGTTGCGCACACTGAAACTCATGCTGCTGGGCTGATATGCCACGTCAAGTTTTTTCAGCAGCTGCATGAAACGGGGATAGGTGCGGTCGTTGAACACAATAAAGCCGGTATCGACATTATACGTCCGACCGTTCTGATAAACGGGGATGGTATGGGTATGCCCGCCGATATAGTCATTGGCTTCGAACACGGTGACATCGTAGTGCTGGTGCAGCAGATACGCTGTGGTCAGGCCGGAGATACCGGCACCGATAACCGCAATACGTTCAGGGCTTTGGTTGGTGGAAGAATCATTCATACACAAGCCTTTGCTCATGCGCGAAGCGCTTGCGATCGGGCACTGGTTTCAAACCATACACCAGGCCGAGAAGGGCCATCAGTTTGAGGATATAAAAGGTAAGGTCATATTCCCACCAGAAAAAACCCTGGCGGGCGGAACCGGCATAATGATGATGATTGTTATGCCAGCCTTCACCCAGGGTAAGAATAGCCAGGAACCAGTTATTGCGGCTGTGGTCATGCGTATCATAGCGGCGGCGCCCGAACATATGGGAGAGAGAATTGATAGTAAACGTAGCGTGATAGAGCACAACAGTAGAGATGCTGAAACCCCATACAGCCATTTGAAGGGCATTGGTATGCAGGCCGGTGAAATATCTGCCAAGCAGCCAGCCGGACAATAACAGCAATACAAGCAGGCTCAGCGGAGCCAGGCTGTCAAATCGGTCCAGAAAAATTAATTCAGGATAGACGGCATAATCTTTTATTTCATTCAACCGGGTTTTATAATTACGGTTGGCCATAAACCAGAGCAGATGGCTCCACCAGAAACCATACAGCACCGGTGAATGGGTATCTTCGGGTGTGTCGGTATTTTTGTGATGATGGCGGTGATGCGCGGCCCACCATAAGGGACTGCGCTGTCCGGCAGCATTGCCAAGCAATGCAAAAATAAATTGTACCGGCCGGGAGGTTTTGAATGCCCGGTGAGAAAAGTAGCGGTGATAGAACCCTGTTATTGCGAACATTCTGACTATATAAAGCACGACAGCGGTAATAAACGCGACCCAGCTTACACCGGTCCAGAATACCAGCAGAACACTGAGGTGAATGATAATAAAGGGGAGTACTCTCAGTAACTCGATCCGGCTGGATGTTTCATCAAATGACGCATCAACCGCATAGGAATCGAACCAGGCGACAATTTTTGACAGGCTGGACTGCATCGATACAGCTTTGAGTAGTGGTTAACCGGTATAGTACCTAGTATACTATTTTTGACCATATTGTGCATCTGTCGGACGAGAGTAGTCCGAGGGCCGAGGGCCGTGAGTTGTGAGTCGTGAGTCGTTTGCGGCTGCGGGCGAGTGAGGAACGAGCGAGACCGTGGACCGATGTCCGAGAGCCGAGAGCCGAGAGCCGACCCAGTCTGTAGGGGAGGGCCTTGCGTCCTCCCGTCTTGCGAACCGGAGTCGTAAGCCGAGGGTCGCAAGTAGCACCCGCAGCTCCGAAGCGGGTGACTCTTTCAGCATACATTACCACACCGAGTACCAGCCCGAATATTTGCAACTCACAAGAATGTCGCGCACTGTGTCCTGTGTAATGCTATGCCATTACACCAGGATCGGAGCTGCCCTCCCACATCGGATGGATCGGACGGATTGGACGGATCAGTCCGATTGGTTTTATCGTTATAAGCGGGAGCTCGATAGTCGAAGGTTAGCTGCAGAAAGGGTACAAGTAATCCTAAACCCTGAACCCTGAACCCTCCTTCACACCTGGCGCTTGTACATCCGTTTGGGTGCGCCGCACATCGGGCAGCGCCAGGTATCGG